>CAZWKM010000328.1:0-2919 GCA_964634165.1 uncultured Pirellulales bacterium
AGAATCATCTCAAGATTATGTGGCATCGGCAAATGCAACGGGCCGGTAATATAACGTAGGCCCGGAACGATACCTATATTGTAGGATGCGTTTTCTGCATACCAACAGGTGACCAACAGCAGAATAACAGCAGCGAGAACCTGGCCAAGGATTTTTCGCATCGGCTTTATGTCGAATATATCGTCGGCGAGTCCGACAAAACACGCTATTGCCCCGCCGGCCAGTATCCCCAGCAGCCACTTCAACGCCGGGCTGAAAAAATCCTCGTTTCTCAAACAGTAGATACCCGCCAGAACGCCTACTGTCAGGCCGATGAGCATACCAATACCGCCGAGATACGCTATGGGCTCTTTGTGTGTTTTGACCAGGTCGTCCGGTCTGTCAACAATGCCAAACTTCACTGCTAATTTTTTACAAAGCCACGTAGCAGCCAGCGCGCAAACAAATGAACTGATGATTACAGGCCAAAACTGGAGCGCCCAGCTTAGTGGTCTCTTATCCCCGATCAGGTTTTCGAATATCATCTCTTATTTTCTTTAGACTTAAAATTTTCAATCCAGACTTCACCATCATAGCGAAGCATAACTAAATTGTCTTTGAAGCCATCGAAGCGGATATTTACTTTTGAAGCCAGCAGTTCCTGTAATATCCATTTCGGAAAGTTGGCGCCTGCTTTTATCGACAGTGGGACGCCGCCCCCGAATCGCGGATTTATCTCGATGAATTTTACCTTATCATCGCCGGTCAGGAACAATTGCAAAGTTATAACGCCCGGCCCAGCGCCGAGTTTCTCAACCAATCTCGCAGCTTCACGCATAATGGCCGGGTGCTTTACCACCTGGCTCTTGCTCACCTCGCCGGCCCTTACCTCGATGCGCTTTCTCGGCACAACACAGCGAACCTTCAAACAGAAATCAACATATACGTCGCAGGTATGTTCGGTACCTTTGATAAATTCCTGAACGATACAGTTTGGTATTCTTTTCACAAAGAATAACAGCTCTTTGCGATTGTTCACGGGGGCATTCCCTCTGCTGGCATAGCCATCCCAGGGCTTCAGAAAGCAAGGCCAGTTAAGTTTCTTTTTCGAAAGTGCGGCCCGAACACTCATAGTAACGGGAGTATCAAAACCGTTTTTGATTAAAAAACTATACGTTTTCCTCTTGTCCTGGCAAATATCGACCACTTCCGGAGTTGAGACAAGGACGCAACAGCCCATCGCAGCGAATTTCGGCTTGTTCCGGGCCAGAAGCTTCAGGTCCAAATCAACGGTTGGAACGAGCAATTTTACCCTGTTGGTTTTGACAATCGTCAGCAATTGCTTGATATAGCCGGCGTGTGTTATCGGCTTAACCAGAAAACCCTTATCGCACAATTGCAGGGCGGAACTTAGCGCAGTGGTATCCGTGCCAAGTAACGAAGTGTTTATTTTCAATTGTCTTGCCGCCCGCCGAAAACTATTCAGCAAGGAGACCCGTCTGCCGATGCAGGTGAATAAAATACTAATCAATTTTCGATTCCCATTTCCCATTTTTCAATAACTAACCATTAATTCTAATTCGAAATTCGGAAATAGTCAATTCCAAATGGTCAATTCTTTTGACCCCCTTAGAAATTTTTTCCTTTTTGTAACCCGTAAGAAGCTCTATAATAAGGTAATAATATGATAGAAAAAGGAAAATTCTAACGGATTAGATTAGGGAAAATAAAGTTGCTCAAACCAAGCGAAAATCCACCTATCACCTGGCCTGTAGTAAAATCCATCCGCGATTTTACCGGCTTATGGTGGGTTGCTCACACCAGAAGCAGAAACGAAAAAGCCCTGGCGCAGGATTTGATTAACAAAGATATAAGCTACTTTCTCCCGATGAGCTGGAAGGTTCAGCGTCGAAAGCAAAGAACGATACGGTCGTTCCTGCCCTTGTTCAGCGGATATTTGTTCTTTTGCGGCAATGAAAACCAGCGAATCGAACTATTGCGAACAAATCGTGTAGCCAATATAATCGAAGTCAAAGACCAGCAGAGATTACTTGACGAACTACTACAAATCGAGCAAGCTCTTCAAGCCGGTGTTCCCATCGCACCGCACAGCTACATCAAAGCAGGTCAGCATTGCCGCGTCATAGCAGGGCCTTTAGCCGATTTGCAGGGTATCATCATCGGGGTCCCCAAACACAAAAAAGGGCATCCGGGAGGCCCTGTCAAAACGAAAAACGCTGTACGTTTGGTTTTACAGATAGATATGCTCGGCCAGGCGGCAAGCGTCGAGATAGACATCGATATGATAGAGATTGACCATTGATAATTGGTAGATGATAATTAACATAATCAATTATCAAATTGAACAATAGGAGACATCGAAATGAAAATTTGTGTGGTTGGGGTTGGTTACGTCGGATTGGTAACGGCAGCTTGCTTGGCGGAGACCGGCAACAATGTCGTATGTGTGGATAATAACGCCGACAAAATTGCAGGCCTGAAAGATGGAGCAGTCCCCATTTACGAGCCGGGCCTGACCGAAATGGTCAAACACAATCAAAAGCTCGGCCGACTGCACTTTACAACCGATTTGAAATATGGAGTGGACAATTCGCTTATTATCTTTCTCGGCGTTGGCACGCCTTCGGCACCGGATGGCTCGGCCGATATATCGGCTGTCCTTGCAGTCGCCGCCGATATCGCCGAAAACCTCAACGACTATCGAATTATCGTAGCAAAAAGCACTGTGCCGATAGGGACACACAAAAAAATAATGGACATTATAAAATCCAGAACAGAAACGCCGTTTGATTATGTAAGTAATCCGGAGTTTCTAAGAGAAAGCTCTGCCATTGATGACTTTATGCGTCCCGAAAGAATAATCGTCGGCACAACCAATCCCGCCGTTAAGGAAATAATGAAGCAGCTTTACGACCCATT
>CAZWKM010000329.1:0-2899 GCA_964634165.1 uncultured Pirellulales bacterium
GGTTGCTCGGCCCTACTACAAAATTATCAAAGGTATAATCAGGATGTAGTTTAAGCCCTGGCCCGGAGCGTCGAGACCGGCGCTGAGAATTTTCGTCGTGGTCAACGCTGAAATCCATGGTAACAAGATGGCCGGTTACCTGTTGAGCGGCCCGCGTGAAGCTGCTTTTGCAATTATCGCGCAAAAACTGCACGGTTGCCTCATTGGGACAGCCGACACCGAGTGAACCGCCGTCCAAATGTAAAACTGTTAGCTTCTCGAACCACTTGCGGGCATTGGCCGGGTCAAGCGCTTTTGCACGGTCAAGTATATCAGCGAAAATGTTTTCGACTTCCCGAGCCGCCAAACCACCCTCCTTTATGAATCAGGGCGCCACTTTGCAGGGACCCCATTTTGCCTCCGCTGCTTCGTTTTTGCGAAGCCCCTCGGTTTGCTTCGCAAGAAGCAGAGGGGCAAGCAAAACGGCGGGGGCAAAGTGGAACCCGCATAAAATATCACAAAATGGAAACCAAATCCGTACTCTATGCAAACAGCAACTAACCATTTAAAAACGTCCCTGCCCTGTTAGAAATCTTCTCTTTTGCATCATCTTCCTTCTTCTATTCAATTTCTAACAGGGTCTGTTCAAAATTTTTACAAGGCCAAAATGGGCTGACCCTTGCCCTTGAGCTTAAAGCCTGCCATTGCAAAAGCAGTAATCAAAATCTTACTTCAATCGTTTGCTTTGTCAAAGAAAAATATTTATCCTGGGGCAAAAAGCAAAAAAAAGTGCAAATTCTTTTAGGCCCCGGCAAAGGGTTTGAAAAAGCTCCTTTCTCTCATTCCTGCAAAGCCTGTGCCTGCCAAAGCGGGTAGTGGAAATTAACTTGAAATTTTTGTAAATTTCGATACCATTGGGCAATTAAATTTGAAATCTCAAATTCAAAGGGCTCCATAAGGAAGCGGTTATGGGAATTTTCACTAAAACGGCGGAATACTTCAGAGACCGGCTCGGCAAAACCCGCGCTAAAATCAGTACTTCACTTTCGTCGGTACTGAGTCTGGGCAGAAATATCGATGAAACCCTGCTCGACGAGCTGGAGGAGACGCTGATAACCGACGATATCGGCGTAGAAACGACCGACAAGCTCGTATCAGGCCTGCGTGCTGCTTACCGCAGCAGGCAAATCGCAACGACCGACGATATTGTCCCATTTCTCAAAGAACACATTAAAAGCTATTGGCCGCATCGCGACAGACAATTACGTCTCGCTCAGGCCGGCCCGACCGTCATCCTGGTCGCCGGCGTCAACGGCACCGGAAAAACCACAAGCATCGCCAAACTCGGCTTTATATTGAGCCAGAACAACAAAATGGTTTTGCTCGCTGCCTGCGACACGTTCCGTGCCGCCGCCGTGGAACAGTTGACCATCTGGGCCGAACGCATCGGCGTACAAATCATAAAGCACAAAACCGGCGGCGACCCCGCAGCGGTCGCTTTCGACGCCTGCCAGGCCGCCGTCGCAAGAAATGCAGATGTTCTCATTCTGGACACAGCCGGACGGTTGCACACGGAAAAGGACCTGATGAGGCAACTGACAAAAATTCGTGACGTAGTAACCCGAAAAATCCCCGGCGCACCCAATGAAGTATTGCTGGTTCTCGACGCCACTACCGGACAGAATGCCATTGTACAGGCAAAGATGTTCACCGAAGCGATTGACGTTACAGGGATATTCCTGGCCAAACTTGACGGCACCGCACGCGGCGGAATCGTTATCGCTATCAAAGACCAGCTTGACATACCGGTAAAATTTGTCGGCCTGGGCGAAAAACTCGAAGATATCGCAGAGTTCAACCCCGATACCTTCGTGGAAGCATTATTCAATTGACGACCCTTTTTTCAGAGGAGCAAAAAAATGAAAAAATCAGCAACCAAGACAGTAAAAGTAAGCACATTACTGCTGGCCGGCTTACTAACAGTAGTTTTATCGAGCAGTATCTTTCCCGACGAGAGAGTCGTAAAGTATCGGGCCAAATCCGGACCATTGCTTTGGCCATCGGAGCCCCCTGAGGATATTCCCTTCGAGCAGTCCAAAGAGTTCGCTGGGGTATTATTTACGGGCGTGCACAGCGACTATCGAGTCGCGGACACGTGGTATCCTTGCTGGGCTTCGGACGACAATCTGTATTCTCCGTGGACCGACGGACAAACCGACGGAATGAGGTCCAGCTCCGGCGGACGCAATGCGACCACCGGCCAGGCGGTCATGATTGGGGACGACCCGCTCAATTTGAAAATCAAAGCCCTCGGCAAAACTAAGGGTGACCCGCATCCCTACCAGGGGCGCTATCCCTGTGGAAGTCTCGTTCACAACGGGGTGTGGTATTACAGCACCTACTGTTTAGGACCTGCGGGAAGTGTCATGCATGACGGCATGAGATGGAATTGGCCGGTGTTAGGGCCGATGCCGGGCTTCCGCATTTCCACCGACTATGGGCAAACCTGGACAGATACCCCGCACACTCCCGCCAAGCCCCTTTTCTCCGAACCTGCTGAATTTATGGGGCCGGTGAAAATTGGCTCACCCAAGTTTGTGGACTTCGGCAAAAATATGGAACACTCGCCTGATGGCAAGGCCTATTTGGTGGGTTACGGAGCTGAAGAAAACGACCCCAAGCCGAGATACGCCAATCTAAGCTGGATATCCGGCGACCAGATTTACCTGACCCGCGTCACACCGAGCATCGAAAACATTAACGATGAATCAAAATATGAATACTTTGCCGGATATGATGAGAAAGATGAGCCTATCTGGTCTTACGACTTCAAAGACATCAAGCCGCTGCTGGAATGGAACAACAATATGGGCTGCGTTACGATTACCTACAACGCGCCGTTGAAGAAATACTTGATGTG
>CAZWKM010000330.1:0-2893 GCA_964634165.1 uncultured Pirellulales bacterium
ATCGAAAAAGCCGGCAGACACTTCGGTATGCAGGTCGATGAAACGCTGATAGAAAAGTAAGGACACAGAGCCGGACAATTTCCTGAAATTACTCATAAGTTGTGGCCCTTAAAAAACAAACTCAAACCGGCCGGTTGAGGGTGCAGGCCAAAATACGAGATTGGTTTTTGCCGAACCAGCCTCCTTTACGTCCGTCTATGTCGGCAACCTGAAATGATTGCTGCTCCGAGATTAGATTAAAACACTCTTGATAAGACCTTAATCACCGCGTTGAGAATTCGTTATGAAGCTCTTTTCAAAAACGACAGGATTTCTAAAATTTCAGCTATCGCTTTATCGCGACCCTGACGTGTCAAATTAAATAGTTTTGTGCCCGGATAATTCTTTACTTCAGAGATGAGGCCAGCGCCTTTCTGTGCCACAGTAGCCAATACCGACTTGTCAGATGCAAAGAGCTGCCGTACCGCGGTGGCAAACTTTTCGGACAGGCACTCCATCTTACCAATCTCGTCAAGGACAAAGAGTTCTGCCTCAGTTTGCTCAATGTCCAAAATCGGCACTACGGATTTTTCAAAGCCTGCAACATCCACGCCATATTTGCCTACTCTCAAAGGCCCTTTGATGTCAACATGGGCAAGTATCCCGGCAGCACCATCGAGCCGGTTCCAGCTAAAACCTTTGCGCGTATTGTTCCGGCGAATCTCCTGCGTGTAAAAACCTGCCACTTTTTTGGGGTCGAGATTGGCTATAATTTGCATTACAGCGGTTGTTTTGCCACAGCCCGGCAGACCTGTTAACAAGATTTTGACAGACTTAGACGCCATAGCTGGATACTTATTCTAAAATATGTCCGACATTTAAATTATGGTTTTTAGCTTTAAGCTTTTAGTTTGCTTTTGGCCCAGCTTTTGATTCTGGCCGCTGAGAAGGTATTGAGAACATCGGCCTTTGTTACCCAGCCTCGACCAGCGGTTGCCACGCCAAAGCCCATCAAGCCGAGGCCGGAGATGCTGTGAGCGTCCGTTCCGATGGCTAGCATAACCTGCGCCTCGATTGCCATCCTGCAGTGGGTATCCTTGAGGTCCAGACGCCAGGGGTTTGCATTTACTTCCAGGGCGGTGTGTGTCTGAGCGGCATGTTTGATTACAGCGGCAATATCGATATCCATTGGTTCACGCTGGCCAATCAGCCTGCCCGTGGGGTGAGCGATGCAGTGGACATACGGATTGTCCATTGCCTTTAATGTGCGGGTGGTTACCTTTTCGCGTGAGCTGGCCAGGCCCGAATGTATCGCAGCTATTACAAAATCCAGCTCGGCAAGCAGCTTGTTGTCGAAATCCAGAGAGCTGTCGGCAAGGATGTCAACTTCGGTTCCTGCCAGGATGGTTATGCCTTTTAGCTGCTCATTGAGCTTGCGGATTTTTTTGATTTGCTGGGCGAGTCGCTTGGGCGATAGGCCGTTGGCAATTGCCGATGAGCGTGAGTGGTCTGTAATGCAGATATATTTGTAGCCTGCCTGTTTTGCCGCCCTAACAATTTCGGATATGTCGCAATCGCCGTCAGAGGCGTTTGTGTGCACGTGAAGGTCACCTTTGATATCTTTGGGCTCGATTAGCTCAGGCAGCGAATGGGTCTTTGCAGCATCAACTTCGCCGCGGTCTTCACGCAGCAGCGGGTCGATATAATCGAGGCCGAGCTTTTCATAGATTTCTTTTTCAACCGGGCCCGCAATCATTTTATTACCCTTGAACAGCCCGTACTCATTTAGCTTCAGCTTTGCCTTTATGGCAATTTCTCTCAGGCGCACATTATGTTCTTTCGAGCCGGTAAAATACTGTGCTGCAGCTCCAAAACTTTTTTCCGGCACGACACGAACATCGACATGGACAGGCGAAGTCTCTGTTTGTCCGTAAGGACTCCCAAGGAGAATAATCGCTGAGCCCTTTGTTGGCCCGGCTGCAAGAACTTCCTGGACCGCCAAGGGGCGTCCCCCCTGGGAGAACCGGGTCCGCCCCAGGCGGATAAATGCCTGTATGATTTGCTTACCTTTTTTTGCGGCGACGAGTATATCAACGTCGCCGATGGTTTCGGCCCATCGTCGCAGTGAGCCGGCAGGCTGGATTCTCCGGATACCGGAGAGGCCGTTGAGGAATTCGACGACCAGTCCCGCCGCTTCCTGGGCCTGGTCGAGGCGAATTCGGCCGGTGGACTTTTCGCGGAACTCGATGCCTTTTGCGATTGCTGCCGCCTTTTTGTCACCAAAGCCGGCCAGTTGAGCAAGAGAACCGCTTTTAATTGCATCTTTTAGCTCAGCAATGCTTGTAACGTTTAGCTTGTCATAGACTGCCTTAACGCCTTTCGGTCCCACACCGGGTATTGTGAGCAGCTCCAGCAGCGTTGGTGGGATTTTGGTGAGCAACTGCTGGTGAGCGGTTATCGTGCCTGTTTCAACGAACTCCTGGATTTTGGCAAGGCTTGATTTTCCGATGCCGGGCGTTTTTGCCAGTTGGCCGCTTTCCAACAGAGTCTCGATGTCGGTCGGCGTATCGGCAATAATCCGCGCGACCTTCCGGTAGCTGTTGATACGGAAGCGGTCCTCGCCGAGAATCTCCATAATATCGGCCATTTGGTTGAAAACTTCGCTAAGGACGGTATTTTTCATATTCTCGATTCCCGATTCCCGATTCCCGATTCCCGATTCTCGATCCTCGATTCTACGAGTATCGAGTATCGAGTATCCAGTATCGAGCGTCTGGCTTGCCAGATTATATCCGGCCGGCAGCAAAATTAAAGAGATAATCCTGATGCTGAATGCTGGAGAGGCCCCGTCCTCTGTCTTCTGTCTTCTGTCTTCTGTCTTCTGTCTTCTGTCCTCTGTCTTCTGTCTTCTGTC
>CAZWKM010000331.1:0-2885 GCA_964634165.1 uncultured Pirellulales bacterium
ATTGAAAAAAACATTAAAAATAATCAATTGAAAATAATCAATAATCAATTGATTCGGATAGTGTCTTTGCTTTTGCTGATAATTTTCGGCGGGTGCAAGGCAAGGCAGCTCACCAGGCCCACGCCGCAGATGGATATCGAACCAGAGTTCTGGGTAAGGGTGCTACTGCTCAATGATGTTACGGAGTGCACGCTGAAGATTGCTTCTCCCTTCAGTGTTATTAGCCACGACCCACGTGTACCAGGGGTACGAAACTATTCTGACCGGCTCAATGTGCCGCTGAAGATAGAGATGCCTGCCGGCACAATTACGGTCGCCGGTCAACCCTTAACGGACAGCGAGGCGATTATCCTGCCCGGTGCCCCGTACATCTTTAACCTGAATGGCAACGATTACCGCGGCAAATTAAAGCTGCAAATCGGCCCTGACGGCAGCTCTTTTGACGCGGTAAACCTTGTGCCGCTTGAGCCGTATTTAGCCGGCGTAGTAGGCGCCGAGATGCCTGATTACTGGGAACCGGCGGCACTGAAGGCACAGGCGATCGCCGCAAGAACCTATTGCCTGTATATCAAAAAGCGTTTTGGCAGGAACCGCGCCTGGGACGTCAGGAAAACACAGGCACATCAGGTTTACCTCGGCGTCATAGCCGAATCGGCCCAGATATGGGAGGCCGTCAACGGGACATACGGACGGGTTTTAGTCTGTAAGAGGCCTGACGGCACTGAAGGTATCTTCCCCACTTACTACAGCTCAATCTGCGGCGGGCACACCGAAGATAGCGAGCACGTATTCGGCGACTCTTTTGAGGCGCTCGCCGGCCGTCCCTGTCCCTATTGCAAAGAGGTAGCCAAGCCGCGTTTTTTCTACTGGCCTACGGCGCAGTTTGACAAGGCCGATGTTACAGCCAGACTATTACGGAGGTATCCAAAGCTAAAGCATCTCGGCGAAATCACGAACATAATTTCCGCCAGGAAAAGTAACTACGGAAAATTTTCGCGAGTAACGCTGGTCAAACTCGTCGGGGCAACCGGCAAAAATGATTTCCTGCGAGCGGAGGACTTCCGGCTCACCATCGACCCAAGCGGGCGTAAATTACAAAGCACAATTTACCAGATTGTCAGTATGGGCGATAAATGGGAATTTTTCTCAGGGATAGGTTATGGCCACGGCGTAGGAATGTGTCAGTGCGGCGCCCAGGCAATGGCAAGGGAAGGCAAAACCGCTGAGCAGATACTTTCATATTACTACCGCGGCTCCCGGATTAAAACAGTTTATTGACTCAAACTGATGTATTCTGGTTTTTGAATAAGAACCCCCAAATAAATTTGGTGGCTAAATATAAAGAAACAATGGCTAACTTCCAAATTCTCCATCAGGATTCCAACTCTGCGGCCCGGGTAGGATTATTAAGCACGGCCCACGGGGAGGTCGAAACGCCTGTGTTTATGCCGGTCGGCACCGCGGGCGCAGTAAAGGGAATCACACCGCAGCAGCTCAAAGAAACCGGTTCCGTACTTATTCTGGCCAATACGTACCATTTGCTGCTTCGGCCCGGAGTCGATGTGGTCGAAAAACTTGGCGGACTGCATAAACTTATGGCGTGGAACAAACCGATTCTGACCGACAGCGGCGGATATCAAATCTTTTCTCTAAGCGGGCTCACCAAAATCGACGATGACGGCGTTGAATTTGCCAGTCACGTAGATGGGGCAAAAATATACCTGAACGCTGAAATCGCAACAAAAATCCAGAATCGGCTGGATGCGGATATAATAATGTGCCTCGACCAATGTACACACTTTCCATGTGATGACACGCAGCTTAAAAAAGCGGTAGAAAGAACCATCCGCTGGGCGAAGCGCGCCAAAGAGGCCCACGCCAATGACGGCCAGATGCTGTTCAGCGTCGTCCAGGGCGGAATAAACCGCGACCTGCGAAGTTACTGCGCCGAGGAGCTTGTCAAATTGGGTTTTGACGGGTATGCTATCGGTGGATTAAGTGTAGGTGAAGGACACGACAATATGATAAAAACGGTCGTTCATACAACGAAGTTTTTGCCGCAGGACAAGGCTCGCTATCTAATGGGCGTCGGCACCCCAGGCGATATCATTGCCGCGGTCAAGGCCGGCGTCGATATGTTCGATTGTGTTCTGCCAACCCGGAACGGACGAAACGCCGTCGCTTTTACCGAAAACGGCCTTTTACGAATGAGGAACAGTGCCCATATAAACGACAGCGGACCAATCGAGGCCGGCTGCGACTGTTACTGCTGCACTAATTTTAGCCGGGGCACCATCAGACATTTCTTTAATGTCGGAGAAATGCTGGGCCCAATGTTAGCGTCGCTGCATAACCTGAGGTTTTACCAGAGACTAATGGCCAAAATAAGGCAGGCCCTGAAAAAAGACGAATTTGCCGAATGGGCAGAAAGAATTGATTATTGACTATTGATTATTGATTATTGATAAAAAATAAAAAGTCGTTAGTATTTGTTATTTGGCCGGCGGTTTTACCGTCGGTTATCACAATACGAAATGCGATATACGAAATTATGAAGGGAAAACAAAAATGGACAATATATGGATATTAGCGCAAGCCGAAACCAATGAAGTACCTTCACGTGTTGAAGCAACACGGATAGATGAGGAAGAAGGCGAAGCAACGCAGAAGATCCCATCCGACCCCAATGCTTCGCCCGTGACACAGCCACGAAGCCCTTTCGGAGGCTCCTCCTCGTGGATTTTTATTGGTTTGATGTTCGTAGTGATGTACTTTCTGCTATTTAGAGGGCCTCGGAAAAAACAGCAGCAACATAAACAAATGGTGCAAACGCTGGGAAAAAATGACAGAGTCCAGACAATCGGCGGAATTATCGGAACCGTCGT
>CAZWKM010000332.1:0-2883 GCA_964634165.1 uncultured Pirellulales bacterium
TTTTTACGCCCCGTGGCGAAGGGATGCGCTGCGGGGCTTTTTTTAATTTACTATTTGCTATTTACTCCGCCACACGGACGGCGGATCTTCGATATTTACTATTGCTTCCTGACTTCTGAATTCTCGTGTTCTTTTCAATAGTCAATAGAAAATAATCAATGTCATTGCTGGGATTGCATATTGCGGATGTTTTTGTGTTGGGGTTATATCTTATCGGAATTACCATTATCGGTGTTTGGGCTGCGAGGAGAATAAAAAACGTCGCCGATTTTTTTATGCCCCGCAGATTCGGCAAAGCGATGATGATAATGCACGCTTTCGGGACCGGCACCCATTCCGACCAGGCGGTCAGCGTTGCTTCAAAGAGTTACACAAACGGCCTTTCCGGCATATGGTATCAGTGGCTGTGGCTGTTCGCAACCCCGTTCTACTGGCTGATTGCACCGGTAATGAGACGTTTCAGGGCCATAACAACTGCGGATGTCTTTGAGGCCAGATTCAGCCCCAGCGTTGCGATGCTCTTTGCCGTAGTCGGGATGTTGAACCTTGCGATTAATATTGGCGTCATGCTCAAAGGCTCCGGTGCAGTTGTGCAGGCGTGTACCGGAGTTCCCTCCAACGTCGCCATCTTCGCGATGACTGTAATGTTTGTCATCTATGGAATAGCTGGCGGCCTCTCGGCAGCCATTATTACCGACTTCATCCAGGGGGTTCTGACTATTGTTTTCTCTTTTCTGCTGCTGCCTTTTATCCTCAATGCAGTTGGTGGGCTTGATGGAATACGCGCGACGATACAAAATGCGGACGAAATGTTTTCTCTCGTAGCTCCCGGCGAGATAGGGTTTTTCTACGTAGCAATGATTTCTATAAATGGTCTGGTGGGAATCGTGACGCAGCCCCACACTATGGGTAATTGTGCCGCCGGCAAAACTGAGACGGAAGGCCGGGTCGGCTGGATGTGTGGGAACTTTATTAAACGGTTGTGCACGGTGGCCTGGTGCCTGACAGGGCTTGCCGCCGTTGCCTATTTCGCCGGTCGCGACGTTGAACCGGACCATATCTTTGGATTGGTGGCGGCAGGCTTTTTGCCCAAGATTTTACCGGGTCTGCTTGGCCTGTTCCTCGCAGCCCTTCTGGCTTCTGTGATGAGCTCCTGTGACTCATTTATGATTGCTTCGTCTGGTTTGTTCACGGAAAATATCTACAAACGCTTGAAACCTGATAAAACTCAGAAACATTACGTCTTCGTTGCCCGGGTTACGTCACTGGTAATAGTTGCCGGCGGCGTGGCCTTTGCTTATTCGCTGTCCGATGTTGTAACAGGCCTTGAAATATTCTGGAAAATTTCTGCGATGATGGGTATTGCTTTCTGGCTGGGGCTTTTCTGGAGGCGCACCACGGTGGCTGGTGCCTGGGCAACAACCTTGGTTGGCTTTGCTGTGCTGCTCTTCACCAGTAAAATTGCTTTCGGGAATTATGTCCTTTGGGATTTCAACGCACACCTGGCCGACAAGCTGCCGACTTTTATGCTGTGGGAGGACAAACTCTATCTGCCGTGGCAGATGGTTCTCTATCTAAGCGCAGGACTGATTGCCGGAGTTGTTGCAAGTTTGCTCACCAGGCCTGTTGCTGCCGAGAAGCTCGACAATTTCTATGCACTCGTGCGGACCCCCATCAAGCCCGGCGAGCAGGTGCCTGCTCCCTGCACTTTGCCGGCCGATGCCGTTGTTCCTGAAAAGCGAAACATTTTTCCAAACACCAGTCTCGAAATACCCATTCCATCGCTTACGTCGGTGCTCGGGTTCGTGGCCGGTTGGGGATGCGTCGCCGCGATTATTTACTCGGTCTATTTGATAGCAAAGGTGTAATTATCGGGTATAATGATTGCAGTTTTTTACCTCATATTAGTTGTGTAGTAAGGCAAAAGGAGACAATTATGTTGCGCAAATTCCTCACTATTGTATGTATGGTAATATTGACCTTGTCAGCCGGTTGTCGGCAGGCCGTTGAAGATGCCGAAACAGGTGCGGACCGGGCCAAAGAGGGCTTCTTGCCTATCTTCAATGGCAGGGACCTGACCGGCTGGGAGTCGGTCGGCAATGCCAGATGGACCGTCGAAGACGGCAAACTTGTGGGCACTCAGGGCGATGACAATGCCCCCGGCGACCTGTTCACGAAAGCGGCGTACAGCGATTTTCTGCTGACTGTAACTTACCGGGTCCAGTGGCCCTGCAACACCGGTGTCTGGTTCCGCTACCAGTCGGCGGCGAAGGCGTACCAGGCCGACATTCTCGAGTACAAAAATCCCGAGTGCTATTCAGGTACGCTATACTGCCCCGGCAAGATGTTCCTTGCTATGAATACGGACAAGACGCTCGTGAACCGTGACGGCTGGAACACGATGCAGGTTCGGGCCGAGGCCGACCACATTCAGATATGGCTTAACGGCCGCCAGGTCGCCGACGTGCACGATGACAGCAGTGATTCAGGCCGAATCGGCTTTCAGGTCCATCCCGGCGCAGGGTTCGGCCCGATGAAAATCATCGTCCGCGAGCTATTGCTCCAACCGCTAAAAAACAGCAATTAAGATCCTTGCTGCTTAGCTTGGGTGTGGTGGTGGTGAAACTTGAGGGAGTGTCATTGCGAGGCCATAGAATATGGCCGTGGCAATCTCATGGTATCGAATCCGGCAAATTGATGGGGCAAATTGCCGGACTTCGCTTCGCTCGCAATGACAACCAATGGAAGGGAAAGCTAACGTATGATTTTGGAAAAGTATTCGTTCGGAATTGGTGACAGGTTCTGCCGCCAGGGAAAGGCCCAACTTACTGCCTTGATGAAGGCAAAACAGCAGGGCCTCAACATCACGCCTGTTTGGAACAA
>CAZWKM010000333.1:0-2864 GCA_964634165.1 uncultured Pirellulales bacterium
GTCTTCATGCCTTTTTGGCCTTTTTCCTTTGTTTCTGCTGGTCAGGGCCCACGGCCCTTATAAAGTCATCGACTGTTTTTTGCTCATCCGGGCTGAGCACCCTGTAGATTGTGCCCGGCTGCTGTTTTTCTACTTGAACCATCTCTTTAATCATTTGAAGGGCATCCTGCAAGGATTTTTTGGCAGGAAGTTTTTTTTCTGAGGGCATGGAACCTCCGAGAAGGATTGCCCTGTCTTCCTCTGAAAACATACCAACGAAACCAGTCAAGTAGGCATCGATAATAGTCTGCCGCAGGAGTTTACGAGCTTCAAGCCTCGCCTTTTTGATGTCTTTTTCACAAGCAAGTTTGCGCAAGGCCTCACGTAAGGCGGGTTCAACTACCATATAGAGCAAAAACGCAGCGGCCGCAGATGGGCTGTAATCCTTACTGGGAAGATGGAATTTTTCCCATTCATCAAGCAGTTCCGGTGAAAAATTATATCCTCGTTTGATATTTTTTTTTGCCATATAAACCTTTGTTAAACAAAGACTTATTAGTTTTCAAGGGTAAAAATGAGAAACTTTGAGTAATTTTGGGTAATTTTTTTATTGACAGAAGCCCGATTGAAATATAAGTTCCAGTTGTTACTAATAGGTACTCTAAAGAATGGACATAAAACCAATTAAAAACTTGAAATTTACGGAGAAGCAATATCCTGATGTGCTCCGGGTTATTAATCGTCTTGCACAATTGGAACATAGGAAACCTCACGATACAGCCAAACGGCTCATATTGCGATTCGGCAGAGAGCTTATCAAGAAAACAGAGTCAAGCTATAAGCAACCGGCCAGCGTGGCCGGTTGAAATTATAAACCCCGGCGGGTCTGAGAAGCCCGCCGGAACGAAAACAAGCGGGAAAAGAAGCCCGACGATATATAAAAATTTGAGGCTCCTCCTTGAGGCATAACTATTATAGAACGATGGCGGCAAAAGGCAAGCGAAAAATCGGAATTTTCGCACTCATTCTTTTTAGTTTTTTGCTTTTCATCACCCTCCTCCGAAGCCGGGTCCGGCAATCGCCGGACCCGGCTTTTGCACACGAACCTGCCTCAGCGCCAATGACGCAGTTAATCTCCACAAACGGCTGCCGGACTCCAGTCGGCAGCCGGGACAATAACCCCCTAACAAAAGGGCCCGACAATATACTGGTTACCGCAACAGCCGGCTGGTGGCGCTCTCCCGCCGCCAGCCGGCGACATTTCGAGGAAGATGACTGGCTCGACGAGCTGGTCGAGAGGATCTGGCAGGTAGAAGCCGGCGGCAGACTAAACCCGCCGCCCGGTGACGGCGGCAGGGCGGTCGGTCCGCTGCAGATTCACACCTGTGTAATCGACGATGTCAATTACTACTTTGGTACTGACTTTAGCTACGAGGACCGTCACGATTTGGACAAGTCAAAGCAGATCGCCAGGCTCTATATGATGTTGTGGATGATGCGCCATGGGGAGGAAATTGCAGCCAGGATTTACAAGGGTGGTCCGCGAGGCTGGCGGAAGAGATCGACGGACGAGTACTGGCGAAAAATCGAGGGCGTGAAATGATAATCGAGGTCAAAACGCCCAAACAATGCCCGCTGCGAAGCCCGGCCTCGAATCCTGGCGGCGAGAAATTTATCTGTAACGTATTTATCAAGACAGGCAATCTTGTTTGTGAAGGCGAAAATTTACCCAAGATGTGCCCGCTGCACAGTCGGTTGATTATTGTGGAGAAGGAAGGAGTACATGGCAGCCCGGAAACTACACCTCGGTAAGGACAAGAGCGGCGATGCCGTCTCAAGCGGTGTGCGAAAATCAGAAAAAATCAGAAAGGGAACGATGCGGGGTAGAGCAGTCAGGTCAGCTCAGGTGGCCCATAACCACCAGGTCGCGGGTTCGAATCCCGCCCCCGCCATTATGGGCCTGGCGAGAAAAAAAGGACTATTTGAACAGGCCGGCAGGAGACGGACACAGGGAGGTTATTCCAAACCGTGCTCCTGCACCTTTTTGAGTAAAAGGCAGAGTTATGACTGACCCGAATTTGATAGAGGCGATTGGCGAGTTGACGAGGCTCGCGGAGAAAATAAAAGCTAATCAATTGGGCATCATAATTCTACTCGGCAGCTTCATCGTACTCTTTTGGTTTGCCTGGGCTTTGAAAAAAGATGGACCAATACATAGACATCAAAACAACAGCTAAGCTGCTCGGCCGCACTCCTCGGCGTATCAGGCAACAGGTGGCTGCGGGCGAGTTTCCCGGGGCGAAAAAGGTCAACGGCAAAATTCTAATTCCCATCATGTCACACCCCAAGCTTGTGGCGGCTGAGGCAGCAGAAAAAACGCTCGGGTCCGAGAAGCTGCTCGATGTAGCAGTCGATAAACGGGAGGAGGCGATGAGGCGACTGGCCATAATCGGCCAGTTCCAGAAATTCGCAGCTTCCTATATCGCCAACGGCGGGGCTCGCAGCACATCGCTTGATGTTTTTGCCGGGCAATCGGGGATAGGCAAGAGGACGCTTCAGCGGTGGATTCGCCGCTGCCGGGACCAGGGGCCTTTAGGCCTGGTTGATACGCGGGGCGGCGGCAACGGCGGCTGCCGGGTGATAAACCCCGACGCCTTCGAGCTCTTTAAGAGTATGTACCTTACAGAGCAGCAGCTCAGCGTCACCACGTGCTGGCGGAATTGCTGCTTCGTCAACAAGAGCCAAAACAAGGGCTGGCAGATACCAAGCCTCGCAGCAATGTATAATATCATTGAGAAGTATATCCCGCTGCCCGTCCAGGTCCTTCACCGTGAAGGCCTGGCTGCCTACGAGGCCAGGTGTGCTCCGTACATTCAGAGCGACCC
>CAZWKM010000334.1:0-2859 GCA_964634165.1 uncultured Pirellulales bacterium
CCGCCACAGATAGCGGCGGCCTTAAAATTATCCCTGCACGATTCATTATCCCAGGTCATACATCTTATCCTCTTCAGGGGGATACGATGTTCCTTGGCCATCCCAGATCCGCTTAAAAAAACCTTGACAACAGTCCGAGAATGGGTATATTGATTCTAAGTTCTTGTTTTGCGGCTGGTTGTGTTGGCCGGCCGAACTGGAAAATCAAACCCCAAGGGTCTGGACGGTTACAATTTTTTATGCTTATAGATTTGATTCGGCTGGGCCCGGAAATAAGCTGTTTGGGCAGGTGAGGATGTGCTTGCAGTCAATGAGTATGTGTTGTTATTTACAAGGGCCTTCCGTCGTCGGATTTTTTGGCTTCGTTTGCCGACCTTGATAAGGCTCAGTGGAGCCTTGGTGGTGAGGAAGGAATATTATTAAGGAGTATTATTATGGATAAACCAAGGGCTTTCACCCCGTTAGAAATAAAGATTTCTAATGGGTCAGGTAAAAGATTTCTAACGGGGTTTACGTTAATAGAACTTCTGGTGGTTATTGCTATTATTGCGATATTGATGGCGATATTGATGCCGGCCCTGCACCGAGCGAAGGAACAGGGAAAGGCTGTCTCCTGCCTGAATAATTTGAAACAGGTGGGCTTGGCCGCAATACTGTATGCAGAAAACTACGATAGTTATGTGCCCCGCGGCCTCAGTGGCGGGCAGGGCGTCCTGTGGTTCACCGCCTTTCTGCCATTTCTCGGACATGAGCACGATATAACTGACTACCGAAATGTCAAGATATACCGCTGCCCAAGCTTCCCCAGAAGTGGTTTTGGTTTGTATAATATTCCCAATTCAAAACAGACTGTCTGCTATGTGATTAACGGATGGAGTCCTTCGGGTGCCTCGACTACTAAACCCACAAAACTTTCGGCATTTCGGCGACCGGCGTCCATAATATATCTCGCCGACAACGAAGCCGGCACCTGGCGACCCATCATCGAGGATGAAAACAGCCGGGAACTTGTTCGTTTAGACATTTTTAGTGCAGGGCACCTGCCCGGTTCCGATAGTCACGACATAACGAATGGCCGGCGCATCGCCAGAGACCGCCATCGGGGCGGCTGCAATTGCCTCTTCCTTGACTGGCACTCCGCACCAATCCGCAGCGAAGAGATGACGGAAGAAATGTGGCGCGGAAAATAAGCATGCATAAGCATCCGGGTTATCTTGCCAACGAAGTGGCGCCCGCAAAGGCATACGACAAGGCCGCAGAGCTTCGCAAAAAAGCCGAACACTTAGCCGGAAAGATTGAAAAAAACGCTGGGTAGCAATCTGAAAAGAAACCAGTTGGTTTTTGGATTTGCTGTAGTGAACCTCATTCTTCCGCTGCCAACTGGCTGCGCACAACTTCACTGCCGTCCTGTTCGGGACAATCCGGCTTTGTTACGCAAAACCCTATCCCCCGCTTCCCGGTGCCGTTCCGGAAACTCCTACAAGTGATACGGGTGACGCTGCGGTCGAGACATCATCCGCCGGGCCTGCTCGTCGCCGACTATCTCCTGCTTGTCCTGGTTCCACTTCAGCTCGCGGTCGAGCGTATATGACAGGTTGCCCAGGATACACAAATTGGCTACGCCAACCGCGGCCTCAATATTCATAATAGTCCTGGCACCGGTCTTGATACCCTTGAGCCAGTCTTCCTTATGCCCCGGGCTCTTGTACACGTCCTTGCCGCCGGCAGGAAGCTTCCATTCGCGGGCCTTTTTCTCCGCCCACGTCCCGCCGTCGCCGCCCCAGTGAATAAACTCACCCTTATCACCGCGGTAAATCGCACCATAACCCGGCCGGCTAATCCTGCCTCCAGGCTCCTTGCCGGTCCTCTTTTCCGCCGGTGGCAGCTTCTCGCGAGGCATTTGCCTCCAGGTCAGAACCCAATCCGGATCCTTGAACGTGTAAGTCACGTCCATCAACACGGCGCTGTCCCACAGGCCCTTCTTCGGCGCCGTTCCCGTTGCCTTAATAGTTACCGGTCCCGTACCGTCGGCACCCATCCACCACATAGCACAGCTCATCACGTGCGCACCGCGGTCGCGGATTTGCCCGCCTCCGGACTCTAACAGCCAGCGGAACACGCCGTGGCAATACCTCTTGTTATATGGCCGCCAGCGCAGCGGACCCAGCCACATATCCCAGTCCAATTCGGCCGGCGGCTCACTATCCGGAACTGGATTATTGTCCTCAGGACTCGGATAGTGGAAGCAATCCACTCGGCTGATATGACCAATATTGCCGTTGACCAGATACCGATGCGCCAGATACGCCTCCGGCTGC
Source organism: uncultured Pirellulales bacterium (assembly GCA_964634165.1). Lineage (GTDB taxonomy): Bacteria > Planctomycetota > Phycisphaerae > Sedimentisphaerales > Anaerobacaceae > JAUVYQ01. Next base: position 2,319 of record CAZWKM010000334.1, read on the forward strand.
GAGCGGCCCTGCGAGCCGACCTGGACCGACACTTTGTTCTCCTTAGCCGCAGCAACCATTGCCTTGCCCTCCTCGATTGTGCAGCACGCCGGCTTCTCCACATACACATGCTTGCCGCATTCGGCCGCATGCACCATCTGGACCCCATGCCAGTGGTCCGGCGTCGCGATTACCACTGCATCGATGTCTTTGCGCTCGAGGATATAACGGTAGTCACGGTACGGCTGCACGCCCGCACCCGCTGTTTTCACCACACCAGCGAGCCGTTTTTCATCAATGTCGCAGACCGCCGCGATGTTCACCTCGCCTCTGTCGCGCCTTTTCACCATATCGCGCAAATGGTATCCACCCATACCACCAACACCAATATGGGCCATTGTCAACCGTTCGTTCGCCCCGGTTCTGCCCCGCGCTGCCAGCACGCCGGACGGAACCAAGTACGGAAAGCTCATTGCCGCCGCACCCGCAGCGGCACCAGCGAGAAATTCACGCCTGTTAAGTTGTTTCGTTCGTTTCATCGTTCTATCACCTTTCTGTTTTT
>CAZWKM010000335.1:0-2853 GCA_964634165.1 uncultured Pirellulales bacterium
CCCCCCCACTTATCGCGCAGTTATCACCGGTCACGGCTCTTTCGTGCCGGCGAAAACACTAACCAATGATGACCTCGCAAAGATGGTGAACACCTCAGACGAATGGATTACCACGCGGACCGGTGTCAAGGTTCGACACATTACCACCGACAACGAAACCACCGCATTTTTAGCCACGGAAGCCGCCAAAAGGGCCCTGGCCGATGCAAATCTCGATGCCGCCGAGCTTGAGCTTATTATTGTCGCAACCATTACACCGGAAATGGTTTTCCCTTCGACGGCCTCCTTTGTGCAGCGCGCCCTACAGGCAAAAAAAGCGTGGGTGTTCGATTTGGCCGCTGCCTGCAGCGGTTTTGTGTATGGTTTGTCTATCGTCCAGCAGTTCCTGGAGAGCGGCCGATTTAAGAACGCCCTTGTAATAGGGGCCGAGACCTTGACCAAGATTACCAACTGGAGTGACCGGACGAGCTGCATCCTTTTCGGGGACGGCGCAGGAGCCGTCGTACTTGAGCGACATAACGATGGGCGCGGTATTTTATACAGCACTATGTCTGCAGATGGCGACCGATGGGAAGCGTTAAACTGCCAGGCGTACGGTTCCCGCTATCCAGCCACCATGAAGTTAGACGACCCGAAAAAAATCTATATGGAAATCAAGGGCAGAGAAGTCTATCAACAGGCCGTTCGACGCATCGTTGAAGCCGTTACCGAGTGTATGAATCATTGCGAATTGAGCATTGACGATATTGCGATGGTCGTTTCACACCAGATGAACGCAAGGATTATCGAGTCTGCAGCAAAGCGGTTAAAGTTGCCGGATAAAAAGGTGTTTTTGAATATCGCCGAATACGGAAATACGTCAGCGGCCTCGGTGCCTATTGCCTTTGATGAGTGCTTCAGCCAGGGTAGAATCAAGCAAGGCGATATTGTTATTTTCGTTGCTTTTGGTGCAGGGTTGGCCTGGGGAGCGAACGTAATTCAATTTTAAGTTTAGCCCCCAGGTTTATCCTGGGGATTATTTACCCGTCGTCGGCACGGCGACGAAATACGATATACCCAATACGAAATACGATATACGAACTGTGAAGACCACTTTTTTATTTCCGGGACAGGGTGCTCAGGTTGTAGGAATGGGCGCTGAAATTGCCCGGTCTTTCCCCGCAGCGGCAGAGATTTTTGACAAGGCAAACAACATTCTTGGATTTGATTTGAGCCGAATCTGTTTCGAGGGTCCTGCGAAGCAATTAAATACCACGGCGATTTCGCAGCCTGCGATTTTCGCAACCTCTGCCGCCATATTAGAGGTTCTCAAGACGAATCCTGCCACCAGTGAGATAAAGGCCGATGTAACGGCAGGTCTTAGTCTGGGCGAATATACCGCCCTCTACGCCGCAGGCGTGATTAGTTTTGAGGACGCACTCATTCTCTGCAGCAAACGCGGCCGCGCAATGCAGCAGGCCGCTGACGCTACCGAAGGTGCGATGGTTAGTATCATCGGCCTTGATGAAGCCCAGGTTAGTCAGCTTTGCGCCGAAGCCGGCGAGGGTGAGCTTTTGGCCGCTGTTAATTTTAACTGCCCGGGGCAAATCGTAATAAGCGGCAGTAAGCCAGCCTGCCGGCGAGCGGAAGAATTGGCAGAAAAGTACGGTGCTATAAAAGCGGTGCCATTGGAGGTGGCCGGCGCTTTTCATACTGAAATGATGTCCACTGCGGCGGATGCCCTTAAAGAGGCATTACAAAATTGTAAGATTTCAGAACCGTCAGAAACCAGGATTATTGCCAATATTAGTGCTGAGTATTACCAGAGCGCTAAAAAAATCGCAGAAGGCCTGACAAAGCAATTGACTTGTCCTATTTTCTGGCAAAAATGTATGGAACGGCTTTTGGCTGACGGTGTCCAGAAGTTTTACGAGATCGGGCCGGGCAGGGTTTTGACAGGACTTATGCGAAGAATCAGCAGAAAAACAAAGGTTATCAATATAAGCAATTTGTAAGCTATAAAGGATATCATCTGAAGTGTAGAAATTATTTAACCAGTTACTCATTACCAGTTACCAATTAACCAATTAACCAAATACCGGGAGGTCGAAAGGATGTCGGAAAGAAGACTGGCTGTTGTAACCGGTGCCGCCAGAGGCATAGGCCGAGCAATTGTTCTCGAACTGCTCAAGCAGGGTCGTGTCGTTGCCGGACTCGATATAAATGCCGAGCGGCTCGGCGAGCTTGAAAACGTTGTAAAAGAAGCCGGCTTTACGGTTATAACCAAATGTGTTGATATAACCGATACAGATGAGTTTACGGAAACACTTGAAGCTTTGTCTTCCGAATACGGTGGGATAGGTATTCTGGTGAACAATGCCGGCATCACTCGCGACGGGCTGATTATGCGAATGAGCGATGAGGATTTTGACAAGGTTATTGACGTTAATCTTCGAGCAGCCTTTGTTGCAACGCGGACGGCGATAAAATCAATGGTTCGCAACAAGTTCGGCCGAATTATCTCTCTCAGCTCGGTTTCCGGTGTGATGGGCAATGCCGGTCAAAGTAATTATGCCGCCAGCAAGGCAGGCCTTATTGGCCTGACCAAGTCAGTGGCGCGTGAGGTAGCAAAAAAGAATATAACGGCCAATTGCGTCGCACCCGGCTTTATTGTTACTGAGATGACCGACATTTTGCCGCAGCCGGTCAAAGATGCCGCAAAGCAGATGATACCATTGCGAAGGTTTGGCAGCGTTGATGACGTCGCTAAGGCCGTTGCATTTCTCGCAAGCGACGAGGCCGCCTACATCACCGGCCAGGTCCTTTGCATCGACGGTGGTATGGCAATGTAAAATCCGCGTCAATCCGTGTCTT
>CAZWKM010000336.1:0-2849 GCA_964634165.1 uncultured Pirellulales bacterium
CGGGCAAAGATGATATTTTCGTCGGGCGAATCCGGCAGGATGAGTCGATAGCTGAGAAGCGCGGCATTAATCTGTGGGTTGCGGGCGACCAGTTGCGAAAAGGTGCAGCGCTAAATGCCGTGCAGATTGCAGAGAAGCTGCTATAATCGTCGGTAATGGCGATTCGCAATATAAAACTGACGGTTGTCTATGACGGCAGCGCATATCACGGCTGGCAAATTCAGCCGGGGCTAAAAACAATTCAGGGCGCGCTTACCGAGGCAATCGAAAAGCTCATCGGCGGTGAAGTTAGAGTGTTCGGGGCGAGCAGAACCGATGCGGGGGTAAGCGCTCTGGGGCAGGTTGCCCTTGTTCAAATCGATTCGGCGATACCGGTGGAAAATCTGGCCAGGGCAATTACGGGCAGACTGCCGGCTGATATTGCAGTTGCCGAGGCGGTCGAGGTTCCGCAGGGCTTTGATTTGATAGGTGCGGTCAAGAGCAAATTGTATCGCTATACGATTTATACGGGGCGAGTTCGGCCGGTCATGCAGATAAGGCATTGCTGGCATCTGCCCAGAAAACTTGACGTTGCTGCTATGGCTGAGGCAGCAAAAATGTTAGTCGGCAAAAAGGATTTCAAGTCCTTTGCGTCATCGGCGGACAAACGGGAGAATTCTGTGCGGACAATCTTTCGCTGCGATGTTAGCCGGAATGATGATTGGGTATATGTTGATGTGGAAGGCGACGGCTTCCTGTATAATATGGTCAGGAATATCGTCGGCACTTTAGTCGAGGTCGGGGTCGGTAAATGGAGGCCCGAAAAGATAAACGAAATTCTGGAAGCAAAAGACCGAACAGCCGCAGGGCCAATCGCGCCGGCTGCGGGATTGTGTTTGATGTGCGTTAAATACGCCTAAGGCGTATGCAGGGGGCATATTGAAAATTGTTCATATAATAACAAGATTGATTTTAGGCGGGGCGCAGGAAAATACTCTAATAACCTGCAAACTGCTGGCGGAGCGCGGCCACGATGTTACGCTGATTACCGGTCCGGCGATAGGTCCAGAGGGCGAACTGTTCAATCAGACAAAGAACCAAAAATATAATACCATCGTCATCAATAAGATGATTCGGGCTATTTGTCCTCTATACGATTTTATAAGTTATTGCCAGATCAAAAAGCATCTGCGGCGTCTGGAGCCGGACGTCGTCCATACACATTCAGCCAAGGCGGGAATATTAGGCAGATTTGCCGGTTATAGCTTAAAAGGGAAATGGGGCGAAAATTTGCCGGCAGTAGTACACACGATACACGGGCTGGCGTTTCACCGGTATCAGAGCAAATGGCTGAACAGATTTTATATTGCAATCGAGAAAGCGGCTGCGGAACGAACGGATTTCTTTATCAGCGTCGCTGATGCGATGACCACCCAGGCGAGCGCCGCGGGTATCGGCCAGCCAGAGCAGTTTGTTACCGCTTATTCGGCTATCGAGGAGGATGATTTTTTAGAGCCAGTCCCGCAGGAGCGCAAAAAGGATTTCCGCCGAAAGTATGAAATCGGCGAAGATGCGATTGTGCTTATCACCATTGCTCGGCTGTTTATGCTCAAGGGGCATAAATATATTATTGAATCAGCCAGGGAACTTTCGAAGCGATTCGAAAAGTGCGTTTGGCTGTTTGTCGGCGATGGAAATTTGAGTGACCATTTCAAGGAACAGGTTCGCCAGTTAGGACTAGCTGAGAGAGTCAAGTTTACCGGTCTTTTGCCGCCGGGTCAAATTCCGCTTGCGATACAATCATCGGACATACTCGTGCATTGCTCGCTGCGGGAAGGCCTTGCCCGCACATTACCGCAGGCGATGCTGTGCGGCAAGCCGGCAGTGTCTTTTGACGTCGATGGCGCAAAAGAGGTAGTAAACGAAGATACGGGACGGTTGATTGAGCCGGAAAATGTCGAGCAATTAACAAAGGCCTGCGCGGAACTGATAGAAGATGAGGAATTGAGAAAAAAGCTCGGTGAACACGGAAGAGAATCTGTCAAAGAAAAATTCGCACCGGAAAAAATGGTCGATACTATCGAAGCGGTCTATGAGAAACTGCTTACGAGTTCGTAGTTGTGAGTTCATAGTTCGTAGACTGCGAGCTACGAATTACGAGCTAACCAATGGGAGAAAAAAGATTATGAAAAGTTACAGGAAAGAGCTGTGGTTTAATACGAGAGGCAGACGGGAGTTTATTAATATCACGCCGGAGGTCGAGCAGTGCCTGATGGAAAGCGGCGTCAAGGAAGGGTTTGTGCTTTGTAACGCTATGCACATTACGGCCAGTGTCTTTATCAACGACGATGAATCCGGGCTTCACAATGACTTCGAGGTCTGGCTGGAAAAACTGGCGCCGGAAAAGCCGTATTCACAGTATCGGCATAACGGCTTCGAGGACAACGCGGACGCACATCTGAAGCGCAGCGTAATGGGCAGGGAAGTGGTCGTGGCCGTTACCGATGGGGCACTTGATTTCGGGCCGTGGGAGCGGATATTTTACGGCGAGTTCGACGGCAAAAGAAAAAAAAGAGTATTAGTGAAAATCATCGGAGAATAAGTAGTTCGTAGTTCATAGTTCGTGGTTCGTAGTTGAAAAAAATGGTATTCTTATTTTTTTACGTTTTCTCGTAATCGCCGCAGGCAAGCCGCGTTAGAAGTCCGCGGGGCGAGAATTCTTGATTGAAGCTAAGGCGTTTTGCCTTTTATATCATAGGCCATAAGGACATCGCCGTGGCGGATGTAAAGCCGGCCATCGGATATTGCCGGATGTGCCCAGTGCATGCCGGAGCCCCGAGTAATGCGGAAAGAGCTGACTATTTCAAAAC
>CAZWKM010000337.1:0-2799 GCA_964634165.1 uncultured Pirellulales bacterium
GATTTGTTCTTCGGTAAATTTTTTGCAATCCATTTTTTATCTCCTTACAACCATCTCTCAACTGACACTGAAAGCAACTTGAATACTAAAGTGCGTGAATCTAACACTTCTAACCAGAACCGTTGAGCGTTGCAAAATGGGAACCCAATATAAGTAGCCAATTTAAAGATTCACTGGTATTTGGCGCTGGGCCAGGTACTCTTTCATCTCTTTTATAGTGTACTTGCCAAAGTGAGCGATTGAGGCCACAAGAACGGCGTCCGCACCTGCCTCAACAATGGCCTGGTATAAATGTTCAAGTGTCCCGGCGCCGCCGGATGCGATTACAGGTAGATTCACCGCATCGGCTATCGCTTTGGTCATTGGGATATCGTATCCGGCTTGTGTCCCATCAGCGTCCATACTTGTCGGAAGGATTGCGCCGGCACCCAAATCCTCAACCCTTTTCGCCCACTTGACAGCATCGAGCCCTGCGCCCTCCGTACCGCCGCTGACCATAACTTCAAACCCCGAAGGCAATTTGGAATTACTACGGGTATCTATCGCAATAGTGATTTTCTCGCTGCCGAATTTATCCGCCGCTTCTTTAACAAAATCGGGATTACGAACAGCAGCGGTATTGATAGATGCTTTTGATACACCCATATCCATCAACTCTTCAATTGCCTGACAGTTTCTGATTCCTCCGCCGACGGTCAATGGCACTGTCGATGACATTGCCTCGACGGTTCTTTTGACCGCATCGAGGAGGGTTTTTCGGTTTTCAACGGTCGCTGTGATATCCAGAAATACTAATTCGTCCGCCCCAGCGGTGCAGTAAGCGGCGGCATTCTCCGCCGGGTCACCCACGTCTTTTAGACGGACAAAATTGATGCCTTTAACCAATCGGCCGTCTTTTACATCCAAACACGGGATGATTCTTCTGAAATCCATATCGTTTCTCTCCCGAATTGGCTGATACTGATTAAAATTTTTATTTGGCAGTTTAGAGTTTACTACCAGGCCTTTCTATACAAGGCCCTGGGCCAGCATCGCGTCCGCCACTTTGACGAAGCCTGCGATGTTCGCGCCCATCACGAGATTGCCGGGCTGACCATATTCCTCGGCGGCCTCGTAGCATTGCTTGTGGATGGCAATCATAATACTATGCAGCCGCTCATCGACCTCCTCACGTGTCCAGGGAAGGCGCAGTGAGTTTTGCGACATCTCCAGGCCGGATGTCGCAACACCACCGGCGTTAGCGGCCTTTGCCGGGCCATAAAGTATCTTATTACTGATGAACTGTTCAATTGCCTCCGGTGTGCTCGGCATATTCGCTCCCTCAGCAACAACATAGCAGCCGTTCTTGAGCAGTGTTTTCGCATCCTCGCCATCAATCTCGTTCTGCGTTGCACTCGGGAAGGCGCAGTCGCACTTAATACCCCAGGGTCGTTTGCCGTCGAGATACTCGACACCATATTTCTCGGCATATTCCTTGATGCGGCCCCGCCGCACGTTCTTCAGCTCCAGCACAAAGGCAAGCTTCTCATCGTCAATCCCGTCCGGATCATAGATTGCACCATTGGAGTCAGAGAGACTGACGGCTTTTGCGCCGAGCTGATTGAGCTTTTCTACTGTGTACTGCGAGACGTTTCCGGAACCGGAAACCGTACAGATCTTGCCTTCGAAGTTCTCGCCGCGGGTCTTTAGCATTTCTTCAGCGAAGTACACACACCCATACCCGGTCGCTTCCGTACGAATAAGTGAGCCGCCCCAGTCCAGTCCTTTGCCGGTAAAAACACCGGTGAATTCATTGCGGAGCCGTTTGTACTGTCCGAACATATACCCGATTTCACGCCCGCCGACGCCGATATCACCTGCGGGAATATCGGTATTAGGACCGATATGGCGGAAAAGCTCGGTCATAAAGCTCTGGCAGAAACGCATAACTTCGTTGTCGCTCTTGCCCTTGGGGTCAAAGTCTGAGCCGCCCTTGCCACCACCCATGGCTAAAGTGGTAAGGGCATTCTTGAAGACCTGCTCGAATCCAAGGAATTTCAGGATACTTGCATTGGCGGTAGGGTGAAATCTCAGGCCGCCCTTGTATGGACCAAGGGCACTGTTGAACTCAAATCGAAATCCGCGGTTGACGTGAATGTTGCCCTTATCGTCCTGCCAGGGGACGCGGAAGATTAATTGCCTTTCCGGCTCGACAATCCTCTCAAGAATCTTGGCATCGACGTATTCCGGATGCTTCTCGAGTACCGGCCCCAGACAGTCCAATACTTCCTTTACCGCCTGGTGGAATTCCACCTCGCCGGGATTACGTTTGAGAACTTGTTCGTAAACGGCCTGGGTAATAGTGTTTGCTGCCACTTTAACAACCTCCATTAAAAATTAAGATTTCTGTTTTCCACGACTGTTATAATAAGTTAAACTAATAGCGAAAACACCTAATTGCCTTGGAAACGGCAGGCAGGTACAATATACTAATTATGACGGCTTGGCACAAAGGATTAAATAGTAATATAATCCATCAGGACAGCTTATAATGCACATAGAAACACTAAAGATATTCTGCGATTTAGCTGATTTGCGGAGCTTTTCAAAAACCGCTGAAAAGCATCTTCTAAGTCAATCGGCGATTTCCCAGCAGCTTGCGCAACTGGAGCTTGCCCACAAGTGCCAGTTAATCGACCGAAAGAAAAGGCCCATCGAACTCACAAAGGCGGGCCAATTACTTTACAGGGCCGCCACAGATATGCTTGAAAGATATGAACAGCTAAAAAGTGAGCTGAATGCTATGAAATCCTCAACCGG
>CAZWKM010000338.1:0-2773 GCA_964634165.1 uncultured Pirellulales bacterium
GACTCATCGGCATCACCGACGAGCGTCTGCCTGATCGCTGGTCGCTTGTTTGCCGAGATGCTTTCAATGGCAAACTGCTTTGGAAGCGGTCGCTCGACTCCTGGGGCTGGCGCCAGTGGAGCCTGGAGCGATGGCAGGGAAAAGACTGGACAAAGTTGCGGGCTGGACGAACCGATGTGCCCGCCGAAAACCAGCGTCGAATCGTGGCCGACGGTGACCGGCTCTACACAACCCTTACATACCGAGCCCCTATGTCAATCCTGAATGCGGCAACGGGCGAAACAATTGCCACGGTTAAGGAAACGCAGGGGACGAGTGAGATTCTGGTCAGTGATGGCATCGCCGTCGCCTATACCCGACAAATACCTCAAGGCAAAGGAAATGGGGGCGCGGCCCCAGCGAGGCTGGTTGCTGTGAACGGCAAAAGCGGAAAGGTACTCTGGAAAAAGCCCATCGGTCAGATTCGACCTTTGGCGTTGGCGATTGACAGCGGTCGGATTGTATATTTGAGCGGCAAAAACCTGGTCTCGCGGGACTTGAAGGATGGCAGCGAACTGTGGAGGATTCAACCGAAGCGGACCACACCGAGGACGCTGCTTACCGTTGACGATGTTATTGTCATGCAAGGTGGAAAGTTCGTCGGCGCTTACGATGCGACGAACGGCAAGCTACTCTGGGAGAAGACCGTGCCGCCGATCGGCGGGGGCGAAGGGGACGACCTGTTCGTAATCGATGGATTGGTTTGGCGCGGGATGCTTAGCGCCGACGACAAGGGCAAACCGGTACGCAAGAGCCCGAATGTGCTGGTCATCGGTTGGGACCTTCGCTCGGGCGAGGAGAAGAAGCGAATCTTCGTCAAGAACCTGCGAAGTCCGGAACACCACCATCGCTGCTATCGTAACAAGGCAACCGTCCGGTATCTAATCAGTTCTTACGAAGGCGCTGAGTTCCTCGATTTCCAGGCAGATAACCATTCCCAGAATAACTGGCTTCGTGGTGCATGCAAGCACGGAATTATGCCGTGTAATGGTATGTTGTACGTCCCACCGGATCAGTGTTTCTGTCAACCCGGAGCGAAGTTTCTGGGCTTTGCCGCCGTGACGGCTGGACCGGACGTGCCGCTGAAGGAGGTCGCGGATGAGAAGCGTCTGGAAAAGGGCCCGGCCTATGGAAAGGCCTACGAGCCGGAATCTCCTTCGATCGGCAACTGGCCGACGTTTCGCCACGACCCGGCCCGAAGCGGCACCACGCCTGCCGGCGTGCCTCTTGACCTGTCGGTCGCTTGGAAAACCAAACTGAAAGGCACGTTGACGGCACCCGTGGCCTGGTACAGCAAGGTGTTCGTGGCCAAGCCGGATGCCCATACCGTGTACGCGCTCGACAGTGCAAGCGGCAAGGTCCTCTGGCACTTCACGGCCGGCGGGCGGATAGACTCGCCGCCGACGATCCAAGGCGGCATGGTCCTGTTCGGGTCAGCCGACGGCCGCGTCTATTGCCTCCGGGCGTCCGACGGTGAACTTGTGTGGCGATTCCTCGCGGCACCGACTGATCGGCGTGTGGCTTACTCCGACCAGATCGAGTCGGCCTGGCCCGTTCATGGCAGCGTGCTACTCGACAAGGGCGTGGCCTACTTCACGGCGGGACGTTCGACCTATCTCGACGGCGGAATCCGCGTCTATGGGCTCGACGCGGTTAGTGGAAAGATTCTCCACAAGGGCCTGTTGGAAGGACCGCATCGAGACGTGGACAAAGATCGCGACCTCGCCTTTTTCATCCTTGGGGCCAACTCGGACGTGCTCGTCAGCGAAGGCGGGTTCCTGTACATGCGTCAGAAAAAGATGACGCCCGAGCTGGAGGAGATTGAAGTGGAGGTCTTGTCGAGCAAAGGTGCGCAGGATGTGGGTCTGCATATCTTCTCGACAGCCGGCCTGTTGGACGGCTCCTGGTACAACCGTACGTTCTGGATGTACTCGAAGCGATGGCCCGGCTTCCAGTTAGCGAACCAGGCCCCGAAGACCGGACAGCTCCTTGTGGTCGACGACGAGAAGACTTATGCCGTCCGCGTGTTCTATCGTCGGAACGTGCACAGCCTGATGTTCTTCCCGGGCAAGGAAGGTTACCTGCTGTTTGCCGACCTCAATACGAACGAGCCGCAAATCGTTGGTGAGGAAGGTTCGCGTGAGCCAGTCAAATGGTTACCTCAATCCGACTATTCACGCGCACGCGGTAATCAGATACGAAAGCTCGAAAGTGCGGCCTTTGGCCTGGACAAAATGATAGGCTATACGCGAGCGGAACCGCCGGTCTGGAAACAGTGGCTGCCGATGCGAATCCGGGCGATGGTGAAAGCAGGCGATACTTTGTTCGTGGCCGGTGCTCCGGACGTGTTTGATCCGAAAGTTCCCTATGCTGCCTTCGAGGGCAGAAAGGGCGCTGTGTTGCGGGGGGTGTCGGCTGTGGATGGTAAGAAGCTTAGCGAGTATAAGCTTGACTCACCACCAGTGTTCGACGGTATGATTGCGACCAATGGACGGTTGTTCATCTCGACCCGAGACGGTTGGCTGCTGTACATGGGCAAGAAAGATTAAAATAGAAGGGAGGTCTCGTAATGACTGCACAAGTAAACCAGAAGTCAGAAATCAGAAATCAGAAGTCAAATTACCTGTCCTCTGTCCTCTGTCCTTTGTCTTTTGTTCTGGTACTTGCGTTGGTGGTCATTTCTTGTATCACCAACGCCAAACAGCGTTCCTCTTCGGAACGTAAGCAAGCGGCG
>CAZWKM010000339.1:0-2762 GCA_964634165.1 uncultured Pirellulales bacterium
CAAGATGAATAAGTCAAAAGGTATCAAAAGAAAAAAACTAAGGTGGGTAAGACTCTTGGTGGTAGTGCCGCTACTATGTGGGTTGATGACACCCGGCCTGGGACAACAAAGTCAAAAAATTAGAATAGATGTCAATGCGCTGATTCATGAGACGCAAAAGATGTCCCAAAAAGCAAATGAGATAACGCTGGTCTGGTGGATTCCGGAAGATTTCTGGCGGGCCAGTTCTGCACAGGACCCCATGATTACAGAAGCCCAGACCGAAGAACTCATCAAAGTTCTTCGCCCCTATACGCTTATCGTTGTCGTAAATGGTAAGATGGGGCCATTAGGTGGAATTACATATAGACCCGAAGCGGCCATTCGAGCCAGGATTCAAATTAAAGATAGTGAGGGGACTCAGTATCGTCCACTTAGTAAAGATAAGGTCGGCGCGGACACCAGGAATTTGTTATCGATAATGAAACCTATTTTCGTGAACATGCCCGGGCTGATGGGGCAAAACGCGCATTTCTTTCTCTTCCCTGCCAGGAACAAAAAGGGCCGGAAGATTGCTGACGCCAGGAAGAGCGGGGCCTTTTCGATTAAATTGGGCGAAAACGAATTCAGGTGGAGACTGCCTTTAGGCTCGCTTCTTCCTCCAAAGATATGCCTAAAATGCAAAGAGAATTGCAGCGGCGCCTGGAATTTTTGTCCGTGGTGCGGAACCAGATTGCCGAAATAAAAGTGAAAGCTGTGTCAAGGCGCTAATGGTGAACGACGGAGGACGGACAACGGATGGCCGCGTTCTCTGTCCTCTGTCTTCTGCCTTGTGGAGAAATTTGTTGCAAAATAATATCGTATTGCGTATATCGTATTGCGTATCGCGTTTCGCACGACACGCATCAGAGACGAGGAAAGTAAAGGTATGGTTTTCACACTGCATAGATATATATTTCGGGAGCTTTTCAAAGTTTTTGTTCTTGCGGCGGTGGCGTTGACACTAATCCTCAGTCTGGGCAGTATTCTGCGCCCGGTGCAGGAATACGGCGTAGGGCCCCGGCAAGTCGTTCATCTTATGGGCTATTTTCTGCCAATCACACTTACGTTCGTATTGCCGATGGCAGCTTTATTTGCGGCAGCTCTGGTTTACGGCCGATTTGCAAGCGATAATGAGCTTGATGCCTGCAGGGCAAGTGGAATAAGTCTGCTGACACTGGTTTACCCGGGTCTGGCGCTGGCGATTATGGTGGCGACAGCAAATTTGATTTTGAGTTTCCACGTGATGCCTTATTTCGTACACCTCGCGGAAAAATCTCTTAAAGCCGACGCAAAGCAGATACTTTTCCGCAATATTCAGCGGAGAGGATATTATAAGTCGCCGGGCGGTCTATACGTAATTTACGCCGACGAGACCAACCTGCAAAACAACACGCTTTCAGGTGTGATCATCACCAAGGTCAAAGATAACGAGATAAAAGAGATCACCACTACTGAGAGAGCCAAGATAAATTTCATTTCACATGAGAAATTTAACGAAGTATATATAACAGCATATAACACATATCAAATGGACCCCGATGGCACTTTATCCCTGGGGTTGTCATCGGTCAGAGCCGAGTTTGGCTCGCTGTTAGGCGATGATATAAAATTCAAGAAGCTTAATGAAATGAAGGAAATTCGGGACGTTGACCCGATGCTGTTTTATCCGATTGAAAAATTAGCCCGCGAGACTTACGCACAACTTACCGTGGAGTTACTGGCAGAAGATATTGCCGGCAAGATAGCCGACGACAGCAGCAGCTTCTATAAACTGCACAGCGACCGGAAGCTCGTCGAATTTACTGCGAGTCGTTGCGCTCTGCAGGACGAAGAAAAAGTCGAATTATCCGGCGAGGTTGGCGAGGTTGTGGTGTTTGAATACGATGCGGACAGCAGGCAACATTTACAGACCCTGCGATGCACAAGGGCATTGCTGCATATCGAGGGCGATGAACTGGCACCGACTTTGACAATGGTGCTCTACAATGCCAGGTGGCGGCATCCGGACGGCTCAAAGGGTTTGACGCAACGTCATATCCTTCGCGGCTTGATTATACCCAAAGCCGTGGGAGACGCAGCAAATAAATTCGCAACGGAGGACGGTTTGGATGCTAAAAAATTGGCTTCGGAGTTACCGGCACTGCGGAAAGGTCCGAGCTCGAAACTGAGCGGCCTGCAAGATAAGCTTCAGAAAAAGATAGATTATACATTGGCTGAAATAGAAGCCGAGGTGCATTCCCGACTGGTATTCGGAACAGGATGTGTGCCGGTGATAATGATTGGCATCGGTCTGGGTATTATTTTAAGGGGGGGACATCTGCTCAGCGCCTTCGGCGCAAGCTCGGTGCCCGCCGGGGTGCTGATAGTTTGTATAATGACAGGCAAAAACATTACCAAAAACCCCGGTGCACAGGCCGGCTCGGGAATAGTATGGATGTGGGCAGGTCTGGTGTTTTTGTCCCTGTTAGCTCTGGTGATATATCACAAGCTGCTGAAAAATTGAAAATTGCTCATAGTTCCTAAAAAATACGAAATATGAAGATATTGGACAGATATGTCGCAAAGAATTTTCTGATTGGCTACGCAATCGCCTTTTGCGTTCTGATAGGGCTGCGAGTAATTATTGATTTGTTCGTGAATCTCGACGAATTTACTAAGCGTGCCGACCTTGGTGCCCTGGCTGTTATTAAAAACATACTAATCTTTTACGGCCTGAACAGCACACTTTACTTTCGCGATTT
>CAZWKM010000340.1:0-2760 GCA_964634165.1 uncultured Pirellulales bacterium
TGCTGTAACAGGAATGATAGAAAAGGACAAGATAGTAACAAACGCCGGTGCACGCAAGGGCGATGTACTTATTCTCACCAAACCGCTGGGTACGGGGATAGTCGCCTTTGCCGCACAAATCGGGCGGGCCGATGTAAAAAGTGTCGAAGCTGCAACAGAGTCGATGACCACACTTAACAAAACCGCTTCGCAGTTAATGGTCAAGTTTGGCGCACACGCCTGTACCGATGTTACCGGTTTTTCTCTGTGTGGTCATCTGGCGGAGATGGCTTTATCGAGCGGCGTCGATGTGGAAATAATATGGGACAATATTCCACTATTTGCCGGCTTGCTCGAATATGCCGCAGCGGGGATATTACCCGGAGCTATCGAGCGGAACAAGGAATCCTGTGGCGAACGCGTAGTCGCTGCCGATGGCCTGCGGCAGGAAATGCTTGATATCTGCTATGACGCACAAACATCGGGCGGATTGCTGGTTGCCATTGCAGAAAGTGATGCCGATGATTTCCTCAAGGCCTTACACAGCGAGGGAATTTCTGCCGTTGCAGTCATCGGCAGAGTTTCTGGGAAAGGCTCTGGTGTTGTTCATATAAAAACTGATGGCAGCCGTAAGATACCGGCCCCGAAGCCCAGCGGACCTGCAGCAAAAGCAGCACTAACCGAACAACCTCTAAAGCAAACGTCTGCTGAGTCAAAAAGTGAGGAGGTCCCTTGTTGTGCTGACGCTGTGACCTCTGCCGAACAGGGTAATGGTAAAAGCTCTGATATAGCTCAGATTAAGGCCAAATTTATAGATTTCCTCGGCTCGGCAAGCTCGCCCCATGGCCTGGATGCTTATACCAAGCAGGCGATGGCCATTGCGCTGTCGGTTGCTATGCGGTGCGGGCCCTGCCTGAAAATGCACCTTAAAAAGGCAAGGGAAAAGGGCTTCACACAGGATGAGATTGACGAAGCTGCCTGGATGGGCATCAGCTTCGGGGGCTCACCAACGATGGTCTTTTACGAGCAACTTAAGAACTCTTAACAGTCGTAACGCCCATTTCCCCGGAAAATACGCGACAAACAGACTCTCGTTTGATACTCACGGCCCTGTGCTGTGTTTGGCAAGTGTATGTGGTTACAATTCCGGCTCGATGCCTGCAAGCCAGTTGCCCGCAAGTATCGCCAGGTCTTTGAAGTCCACCACGCCGTCACAATTGCTGTCACCGGCAGTGTAGTTGCAATTAAATTCGTACGCTCCTATATCAAGAAACTCCAAAGGACCATGACCGGTATCGTCAACAGAATCAATGTCGACATACCGGTGTTTTCCGTCCAGGTCGAGATAAATCCGCTCAGCCAGCAGCATAGTACTGTCACCGGCATCCACGCAGGGCGAATCCGGTTTTAGCCGCAAGCTCTGCAAATTCGGGTCGGGATTGTTCGCATCTACAAAAAGTGGGTCTGCATCGATGTTGTCGCCCCTTTGGCCGGTCCAGCCGCCCTGAATGTCACAATAGTAAAGCCAGGCCGTGATTTCTATATCGAAGATCTTATCAGGAGTGTCACCCCAGAGAATGCAGTTGTTCAATTTTCAGGTGCATTTTGAGGCACGGCCCGCGTCGACCGGCCGCGGTGGAGGATTTCAACCCGGGCAAAATAAGTCCCTACTGAGGAAGCCCTGGATTAGGATTCAGGGAAAAACGCTTGTTTTTGAAGCAAAGAGGCGTAATTCTGTGGATTTTTCTTGAAATAAGGTAGATAATCTGGTATTAGTATAGTTGTGTGCGCATTTCCGTACCTTGAGGCACAAATTTTCACGACCCTTTATGAAGGAAGGAGGTATCGCTGAATCCTAAAAAGTTGTGCTAAGCAAGCACAGAATTCGATTTGAGTGGAGGGGAAGTTTTAGTGGCTGTTTTGTTGGAAGTTGTTTGGGATACACGCAGATGAGGTTGGTGAAGATTCCTGATGCTTGTCAAAAACAACGGATGTTTTGGCTTGGAGCCAAAGCAAGGAACATTTTTAGTTTTGATTTTTGAAGGAGGGCTATTATGTGTAAAAAGTTATTGGTATTAGTTTTTTGTTTGGGGTTGGCTACTGCGGCTAACGCGGATGTAATTGCCCTTTATGAATTCGAAGGCAATTTCTCCGATAGCACCGGTACCCAACCTGACGGTGTTCCCAACGGTTCACCGGGACTCATTGTAGATGGTGAGCGGGGTAACGTACTTAGCGTCTCGCCCGGTAACAATGTTGATTGTGGCAATGTGACACCGTCGTCGGTAACTGATATGACGGTTGGGTTATGGGTTTTAACTCCAGACCCGATTCCTGTTTCTAACAGACCACTTACATCGGCTTCTGCGGACTACACTACAGATCCCGGTTGGATGCTTTTTATGCGAAACGACGACACTTGGCTGGGACCCAATAATGTTTGGTTCCGAATCAACGGTGAACCTGCGGAAGGCGCCGCTTGGGACGGCGGGGACCTTTGGATTCATACTGAAGTCGGAGGAGATCCTATTTTCACTCCCGGTGAATGGATTCATCTCGCCATTACGTTTGACGCTACATCCAGAATGATTAAGGGATATGTCAACGGCCTACTTCACACGGAAAGACTCGTTACTGAACCTACTCGCGCGGTTGGCAGCGATGTGGAAAGTTTGATCCTTGGTGGTCAACAAGAGGCCTTCACCGGAATGATGGATGAAGTTGCCATCTGGGACCACGTATTGACTGATGATGAGGTGCGTGACGTCTACATCCTTGGGC
>CAZWKM010000341.1:0-2752 GCA_964634165.1 uncultured Pirellulales bacterium
GGCCAGCAGCTCGCAATACATCTGGTAGCCCACCATTTGAATATGCCCGGACTGCTCAGGCCCCAATATATTGCCCGCCCCGCGAATCTCCAAATCCCGCAACGCAATTCTAAAACCGGCCCCGAGATGCGAATATTCTTCGATGGCTTTTAAGCGCCTGGCCGCCACCGGCGTAATCGGCCGCGACGTCGGCAGCAGCATATAAGCATACGCCCGATGTTTATACCTGCCCACTCTGCCGCGAAGCTGATGCATCTCCGCCAGGCCGAACCTGTCCGCATCGTTTATAAAAATCGTATTGGCATTCGGAATATCCAGCCCCGACCCGATAATTGTCGTGCACACAAGTACGTCCGTCTCACCCATCACAAAATCTATCATCGCCGCCTCCAGCTCGCTCTTGGCCATCTGGCCGTGTGCGATAGTAATCTTTGCGTCACTAACAAGTTGTTGAATTTCCCACGCCTTTTTTTCAATCGTCTTCACCCTGTTATGCAGGAAAAACACCTGTCCCTGACGGTTCAACTCACGGTAAATCGCCTTTTTGATAAGCTCTTTGTTGTAGGCCGTTACGGTCGTTACTATACTTCGCCTGTCCAACGGCGGCGTCGCCAGCGAGCTTATATCACGCAGACCCAGAAGTGACATATGCAGCGTCCTCGGAATCGGCGTGGCCGTCATCGTAAGAACGTCAACATTGACTCGCAGCTTCTTGAGCTTCTCTTTGTGTTCAACCCCGAACCGCTGCTCCTCGTCGATTATCAAAAGCCCCAAATCGCGGAATCCAACGTCCCCGCTCAAAAGCCGATGCGTCCCTATCACTATATCAACTCTGCCCGCCTTTGTCCGTGCGATTATGTCCCTCGCCTGTTTTGGCGTCTTGAAGCGATTCAGATCCTCGATGCAAACCGGAAAATCTGCAAACCGCTCGGTAAAAGTCCTGCCGTGCTGCACACACAACACCGTTGTCGGCACCAGGATAGCAACCTGCTTACCGTTCTCGACCACCTTAAACGCCGCACGCATTGCAAGCTCGGTCTTGCCGTATCCCACGTCCCCGCACAGCAGTCTATCCATCGCCACGGCTTCCCGCATATCCGTCTTGATTTGCTCTACGGCTGTAGTCTGGTCCGGCGTCTCCTGATATGCAAATGACTCTTCGAATTCCCTCTGCCAGCTCGAATCGGCCGAAAACGCAATCCCCCCTATTGTTTGGCGCTTCGCCTGAACCTCAAGCAATTCGGCGGCAAGGTCCCGAACAGAGGCCGTAACTTTTTCTTTCTGTCTCTGCCATCTTTTCGAGCCAACCTTACTCAGCTTCGGCCGCTTCGGACTTGTCCCGATATACTTTTGCACCAGCGCGATATTGCGGACCGAAACCTGTATCTTTACACCGTCGGCGTATTTAATAGTCAAATACTCTGACGTACCTCCTTTTTCCTTGATGGTTTTCACGCCCAGAAACTTACCAATGCCGTAGGAAGCGTGAACAACGTAGTCACCCGCCTGCAAATCACTGAGAGTATCCACCGGCGACGTCGCCCGCATCGGCCTCTGTCTTCTCCTGAGCGCATATTGGCCAAACAGCTCGTGGTGACTTATTACTATTCGTTTTAGCGAATTTACGACAAAGCCCTGATGAATAAATCCTTTCAACAGCTTGAAGTTCGCCGGCACTTTTTTGTTAATCTCATTGATAATTTCACTTACCCGCTTGATTTCCGCCGAAGCCTCGCAGTAAAGCAAGACCTTCTTTCCCCGCTTTGCCTCCTGGACCAATTCCTCCAGGGCCTCCTTATGTCCCGCCCACAGGGAAGTGGCCTTGTGCTGGAACCGCTGCACACTCTTTATATCGACCTTAAGGAAATCACCGGAGGCCGAAGGGACAAATCGGTAGATTCTCAACTGCGTAAATCTTTCTAAGCCGGCATAAATATCCCGCCAGCTATATAGCCGTCCCGCATCTTCAGCCCGCTCTAAAAACACGTTTGCAACCTCTTCAACGTCACCCGGCTCTTCAAAAATTATTATGGTCTCTTCCGGCAGGATATTTACAAAAAGCTCCCTCTGCTCTGCCGCAGTCCCGCACACCGCTGAAACGATATTGATGCTTTCTATTTGCCGGCTCGAACGCTGCGTGTCCAGATTGATTTCGCGGATACTCTCTACAGTGTCACCGAAAAATTCAACCCTGACCGCCTCAGCCCCGTCATCATTGCGAGCAGCGCAGTTGCGTGGCAATCTCGTCTTTTCGCTAATCAGCGGCGCATAAATATCAACAATCCCACCCCGACGCGCAAACTGGCCCGGCAAATCAACCCTTTCCACACGCTCAAAACCATTATCTACCAGCCAGCCAACCACCTCTTCCGGCGACACCACCTTATTTATTTGCAGCTTAAGACAGCTTTCCTCCAGAGCTTCCGGCTTCGGTATCGGCTGACAAAGCGCCTGTATAGGTGCCGGGACAATAAATTTATTAGCGCCCGAAACCAACTTCAGTGTAAGTCTCAACCTTTCAGCGCGAATCTCATCGGTGGCGTCCGCCAAATCCTCTTCGCCCTCCCAGGCAGGCAAGGTCTCAATCCCTTCGCCTCCAAAAGTGCGCAAATCGTCGCCGGCCTTGTCGGCATCGTCAATATGCGGGCAGACGTAAAGAATCGGCCGACCCAGCTTCTCCGATATGTAAGCGGCCAGCAGGCGCGCAAACGACCCCCACGTCCCCTCGACTTCTACCGGCCCGTCCTCGGGT
>CAZWKM010000342.1:0-2751 GCA_964634165.1 uncultured Pirellulales bacterium
AAAGCACAAATGAATGTAAACTCACTTATAACAAAGGATTACAGAAAAAAAGATGTTTTCGCAGTCCAAAAAAACAAACCCAATTCAAACCCAATCAAACCCAATTTCCGAAAAGCCAAAATGAACGTAAGTTATCTTATAACAAAGGATTATGAAAATATATCGCCCCTTCGGGCTAAGGCAAAACAAACCCAATACAAACCCAAACAAACCCAAAACGAACCCAAACAAAGCTATCTTGGCCTATTGGCCATAAGGAGAATGACTTTTTCGTATTTTTCCGGTGAGAGGGCTTCCTTTAATATCCTGCGAATGTCCCGCATTGGAGTTCGCTGCGTTGTGTGTGTGATAATAACGTGCTCGTTCTGCAGCTTTTCGATTAGCTCTGCAAACTCGTTGATGTGCATATGCCTGCCGGCTTCCGCCCTTTCGGAATGCTCGGTCTCGTAGAACGTGCACTCGGCGATTAAGATTTTGCTGTCAGCAATATATTTCAATTGTGAAAAATCAACATACTGCGTATCACCAAGGTAAGTAACAATTGGAATCTCGAGCGGGTAATCAATTTCGATACCCTGCTTTTTTAATTCAACGATTTGGGGGGCCGTGAGCCTGGCGTATTCGGGCTTAATTTTTTTTCGCTTCTCGATTACGGTGTAGCCGACAGAGCCCTTGCTGTGCTTCGTGGGGAATACTCTCGTAAAGAGGTTCGGCTTTATCCGGTATTCGTCGCCGGGTTTTACACCGACGAGATTAGCTGGTATCTGGCTGCCGTCCAGTCGAGTCCAGGCGCCGATAACTTCCCTTATGGGGCCCAGCAAACTTTCAGGAGCCAAAATCGTGCCCGGAGACTGGCCGCAAAAATTCCGGTGCGATAGATAATATGCAATACCGGCAGCGTGGTCCATATGGCCGTGCGTGAGCAAAACATTGTTTATGGAAATAACCTGGTCAGGGGCCTTGCCAATATCGAAGCAAACGTCCAAGCGGGGCATTGCAACGACGGTTTCCTCAGCGGCGACCGAATAGCCGATGATTTCCAGGTCGCCTATCTTGATACGTGCTAAATTGTGGCTGGCCATTTTCTCGTATTGCGTAAATCGTATTGCGTATTGCGTTGTGCTTGACGACAACAGCTAATTGAAAATAGTAGACGGGTTGTGTGGTTATGTCAATTTGTTTTTGACATTTATCGTGAATCTTGTATCGTGAATGAAACTACGAGGTACGAATATGCCTGATAAGCGAACACATAGAGGGCCTCATCCGGCAGATGCGAAATTGTTTGCCGCCGACAGAATTTGCGATTTGCGAGCGGCGCTTGCCGATTTTTCACTATTGCTGACAAAGGGATACGCTGAAAAAAGCGCTTTGAAATTAGTTGGGGACAGGCTCTCACTTACGGAAAGGCAAAGATTGGCCATTATGCGCAGTGCCTGCTCGGATGAGCAGCTCGGCTCTCGAAATCAGCGCTGCGTTGCAATAGAAAATCTTGCGGGTCAGCCGATTGCCATCGACGGGTACAATGTATTGATAACGATTGAGGCGGCAATGAGCGGCGGCGTAATCTTTGAGGGGCGAGACGGCTGCTTCCGGGACCTGGCAAGCATACACGGAACATACCGTAAAGTCACCGAAACGATACCAGCTTTGCAGCTTGTAGGCGAATTTTTGAAAGAAATCGGCGTAAGCGAAGCTACGTGGCTGCTGGATAGTCCGGTCTCCAACAGCGGGCGATTGAAAACGCTAATCGGTGAGCTGGCGCGGAAAAGCAATTGGAACTGGGAGATTGAACTTCTGCTAAGCCCTGATGCCGCACTGAAAAAAACCGCTGACGTTGTAGTTAGTAGTGACAGCGTTGTTCTGGACGGCTGCAAGAGATGGACCAACCTCGCCGCTGAAATCATCGCACAGAAACTCCCCACCACAACCATGATCGACCTATCTGGCGACTACTCGTAACTTTTGCATTTCTATTTTGCGTGCAATCGGGACTTCCAGGAATTTGGGCATCTGCGAAATCGTATTCAAAGCTATTTCTTTAGTCGTCATGGTAATTCATATTTACGAAATTTTTTTTTTCAGGGGAAGCCACCAAGAGACTTCGGGGCTACCTTTGTCGAGCAATTCCTTGCCCGGAATTTTATAATGTTTAATATTGTTACTTCCAATACCAGTAACAAGATGAATTTGATAATCTTGCTTGGCTTTTCGACAAGAACGTGCTTTTTCATACTCTGTGTTAGTAAAGTACCGAAAAAGAGCATCGGTAATATTTCCAGCGGTTGTTCCTTTGACTTCAATGAAGATTTTTGAATCTTTGTCCCGAAAGTCATATCCGTGTTCGCTTCTGGGCTTTTTGATAAGTTCAACACCCTTCTTTTGAAAATAGTCTTTGATATATTGTTCCGCTCTTTGTCCCGTATTCATATTACACATCATAGATTGTTTTTGGTGGTTGGCCAACTATGTATTATAGGTTTACGTTGTGGAGACACGATGCTTATTTCGGTCCTTTTCTAAGTTTTCAGTCGGGCTTGTTTCGCTGTTCAATGTTCAATAATAAGGAAATATAAATCATCGCCTGAGGCATTCCCGACACCCGTATCTCCTTCATTTACAACGAAGATTATAGCACGACACACCGGTCAAAGCAACCGTGGCGGCAGATTAGCCATCTGCCGGATTCAATGGCTGGCTTTTCTAAGCTCTTTGGCATCTATCAAATCTTGAGGCCTGCCGCCGGCTTCT
>CAZWKM010000343.1:0-2702 GCA_964634165.1 uncultured Pirellulales bacterium
GAATAGGCCAGGGCAATCTCCGAGCTACACCGCTGCAGGTGGCAAACGCAATGGCGGCTATCGCCCGGGGCGGAATGTACAAACCACCTCGCCTGTTTACGGATGACGCCAACGAACCAAAATTTGCTTCAATCAACCTTAACATCTCTAAACAAACTTTAGACGTAATCCACAACGGGATGAGTGCCGTTGTCAGCGAGTCCGGCGGAACAGCTTATAACGAATTTGTCCATAGCGGCCTTGCCCGCCAGGGCATAAACGTCTATGGCAAGACCGGCTCAACGGAACAGCCGGACAATGCCTGGTTCGCTGGCTTTGCTACCGACGGCGCAGGCCGAGGCATTGCAATTGCCGTTGTCGTCGAAGGCGCCCAACGAGGCTCAACCGACGCAGGGCCTTTAGCACGAGACATCATACAGTTCTGCATCGAAGAAGGGTATATCGGCGACACTGGCCTAACAACAGAATAAAATCAAATGCCATTTGCGGTAAGAATGCAGCAGCAAAAAATATTCTGGCAAATCCCCGTCAATAATCTATTATTATTGCAAGCGTATTGCGGAACTTCATTAACGTCTAAATATTGAATCGAAAGGAGACTAAAAATGAAATGTCCAAAATGCGGAACAGAAAATCCAGATGGCGCCCAATTGTGCCGCTCCTGCAGTCGGGTTTTAACAAGTACTTCAACGCCTGTGCTGAGTTCGACTGCCAAAACAAGCGGAATGGCTATTGCAGCACTGGTACTGGGCATTCTGAGCCCTTTCACCTGCCTTATTACAGCGATACCGGCAATAATTTTAGGTATCATTGCTTTGGTCAAAATCGCAAGGAGCGCCGGCAGTTTGAAAGGCAATGGCCTTGCCATCGCTGGAATTGCTTTACCGGTAGTCCTCTTGCCGTTTATCGCGTTATTGATGGGAATTATGATGCCCGCACTGGCCAGGGTAAGGCAAATAGCCTTCCGTACGGTTTGCGCTACGAATATGTCCGGCCTTGGTAAGGCAATGCTTATCTACGCCGGTGACTACGATGAGAAGTACCCGACACCTTCAAAATGGTGTGATTTACTGATTGAACATTGCGACGTATCCGAGAAGACGCTTCGCTGCAAAGGCGCCCCTGAGGGACGCTGTAATTACGCTATGAACAAAAATATAGAACAATTCGGCGCAGATGCCCCGCCTGATATGGTGTTACTCTTTGAGACGCACCCCGGCTGGAACCAGTCCGGCGGACCTGAAATCCTGACCACCGAAAACCACAACGGAGAGGGATGCAATGTTTTATTCGCAGACGGCCGCGTAGAATTCGTTAAAACAAAAAACCTAAAAGACCTCAAGTGGTAGGTAGATAAAAGCGAAAAAGCAGAACCTGACTGAATTAGTGAAAAATTCTTGTGTTACCAACACCCAGCTTAAGAAAGTGCTATACTAATCGGCTTGTGCAGCTTGTTTAAGACGTCCTGAAGTATCCGGAAGAATTTGTCATTGTCCGGCCAAAGAATCCCTTCGTCATCCGGAACAGGTGTATCGATTTGATTAAGAAATCGATTCAAAACTCCTTCATCGAGTTTCTCAGCCGAAATCCCTAAGCCGAGTTTTTCTATGTAATGTCCGTTAATCATCTGCTCATACTGACCGGCGACAGGCAGCAGTAACATCTTCTTTTTCAGGTACAGACACTCACTTATCAATGAAAAGCCGGCTGAAGCTATCACCCCCCGTGCCCCCGCCAGGTCAGCGAGAAAACCCTCAGTCGAACGCTCCTTGAAAATGCAATTTTTATGTTCGCCGCTTTTATCAAAGCCATAAACATAAAATTTCTGCCCGCTAAATTTCCCAAGTATGTCCCGCAGCTTCTTCTCGCCCTTGCCGGTAGTGGAATACAAAAGGATATGTTTGCCTTCTCCGGCCTCAAGTGCCCTGACAATAGGCCTTACGATAGGTGGTGCAAGAACGGCCGAGTCAATCCTCAAAGGCGTCTCAAAAAAATTTATAACAATGTAAGCAACCGCCCCTACGTAGTGACATTCAGTTACCACGCTGGCGGTTAATCGTGAAAACCAGTTCTTGCTCCTGTGCTCCAGCTTACAAAGTGTGAGCATATGTTCGTGGTCGATACTGATAAACGGCACCCTGTTTCGCCAGGCCCACCACGCGCTAAAGGGCTCAAAATCCGATATCACCAGCTCCGGCTCGAACGGCTCAAAATACTGTTTGAAAAGCTCCTCATTCTGCCTGTTACCTTCGGGAAGATTAAGAAGATTCCGCTTCAAAGTTTCCGATTTGTCTATACGGCCATCTTCATAGGCGAACGACAGACCGAAAATCTCCTTCACACGCTCGCCGAAATATTGTTTCAGATAGACGAGCGATTTTCTGGACCCCACAAACATCACATCGTGGCCGGCATCAATAAGACGTTGGCCTATCAGATGTGACCGGCTGCTGTGTCCAAATCCCTCCCCCGCAACACCGTAGATTATCCTGGCCATTTTTTCCTATATCGCATTGAGTATATTTTTCACACCCCGTATCACGGACGACGCACAACGGGTGGGTGGCAGCCTCAAGCGCAGCTTGGGGATGGCTCCACCAATAATGTCATTCCCGCGAAAGCGGGAATCCAGTCTCTCGGCGACCGGGTGGCAGCCTCAAGCGCAGCTTGGGGATGGCTCCACCAATAATGTCATTCCCGCG
>CAZWKM010000344.1:0-2698 GCA_964634165.1 uncultured Pirellulales bacterium
GCACCCGGGCGGAACAAGGAATAACAAATGATGAGGGTTGAGATTGCCACGGCCAGTCGGCCTCCTCGCAATGACATTTTCTTATGGATTCGTGCTCCGTCTAAAGCCGGATCTGCGACTTCGATATTGATTATTTGGTCTGAGCTTGCCGTTTTTATCACCGGACCAAACGCTGGAGTACAAGCAAGTATGCACGTTGTTGTAATATCGAAAGGGAAAGATGTGCCTGATAGCGATCTGAAGCTTCTTGTGTCGTCTCCAGGTAACAAA
The DNA here is from genome assembly GCA_964634165.1 of uncultured Pirellulales bacterium. Lineage (GTDB taxonomy): Bacteria > Planctomycetota > Phycisphaerae > Sedimentisphaerales > Anaerobacaceae > JAUVYQ01. The sequence continues at coordinate 271 of CAZWKM010000344.1, forward strand.
CCGTTAGATATTGACTATAACACAGATGTTAAGCGGCCATCAAGCAAATAAGTCAAATCATCTAACATGTGGAACAACTCGGACGGCCTAAAAGGCCGCCGATTGCGCATTTTCCGCGTTGTTCCCTGAGAGGGTTTTAATTTGACGGGAATTGCGGGCTGGGGTATACTTTCGTTGTTACGAATCTTTTCTTTGAGCTAAAAATAGTTTATTTTTCGTATTATGAAGCAGAACAAACTCAACGACCTATACGGTAAAGCTTGGGTCAAGTTTCAAAACAGTTGGTTTATCCATAATCCACCACCAAGAAAAGAAAATGTTTTGCTACATCCAGCGAAATTTCCTGAAAGCCTTGTTCAAGAGTTTATTGAGTTTTTTACAAACGAATTCGGAAAGGAAAAAACCTATGAACAGTAATAACCTTTCGAGACGGACTTTTATCCGCAATACCTCTCTGGCGGCTGCGGGGACAATTGCAGGGGCGTTAGCCGGACAGGGATGCAATATAAGCGACAAAACCAGGTCAGGTAAGATAGATACATCGAAGATACTCAATTACAACCCGAAGATGGGTTATCGCCGGCTGGGCAAGACCGGTCTGATAATCTCCGAGGTCAGCCTGGGCGGCCACGGCTCACTCGGTCTCGACAACCGCATCGAGGTGCTCGAACGCGCCGCCGAATTAGGTATGAACTACCTCGATACCAACATCACCGGTGAATGTGAGCTATACGGCAAGGCACTTGGCGGCAATCGAAAGAACTGGCATATCGGCTTCGCATCCTGGCCGCAAAAGCTTACTGATGAATACGAGAAGGAGCTCTCCAGCGAGCGCTTCGTCCGTGAGATCGACGGTCGTCTGAAGCACTACAAGACCGACATGCTCGACATCTGGCGGCCTGTCGGCGCCACTTGGGGCCAGGGCCAAACATCCATTCCCACCATGCTTATGGTCAGCCACCGGGTCCTCGATATGGTCGTTGAGGTCTTCGAGAAGGTCCGGCGGCAGGGCAAGGTCCGCTGGCTCGGCATCTCGGCCCATAACCCCAAGCTTTTTCGTCGTGTGCTCAACGAGTACCCACAATTCTCAGTGATCATCTTCCCCTATCTTTTTCTAACTGAGGAACTCGGCGGCGACAGTCTCCTGAAGCTGGCGCAGAAGAAGGACGTCGGAGTGATTGGGCTCAAGCCGTTCGGCGCAGGAACCACCTTCGGCATCAAGCCCCGCGAGATACACGGCAAGGTGGACAAAAATGCTCACATTCTCGTCAAAAAAATGCTCCAGGAACCTCGCATTTCGGCCGTCATCCCCGGCGTCAATACCACCGAGCAGCTCGAAGAGAACGTCAAAGGGTCCTATGAGCGCAATAAGCAGCTAACCTTCAAGGACAAAGAAGCTGTCCGTCGATGCACTGAAAATTACCACGCTAACCTTACCCCGGAGTACCAATGGCTAAGAAACTGGGAAGTAGTATAAGACAGACTTGGCTCGTCGGCATCATCTTTGGATGGATACCGCTCATCTACTTATGTTCCTGCAGCTCGTCCTCCATTGGAACCGCCCCTCTCGGAGCTAATGTTTCCACGCAGTTCGACGAGACCAATCCCCTCGGCGCCAATGCGGCCTGCTACGTGTGCCACATGACATTCGTCAAAGAGGAGCTGAGCAAGACTCACCTCCGGGCAGAAATCACTTGTGTCCGCTGTCACGGTCTCAGTGCAGGTCACGCGAACGACGAAGACATTGGCGCTACGCCGCCGGACATCAGCTTTAAGCGCGACCAGGTCGATGCAATGTGCCTCAAGTGCCATAAGAGCCACGACATCGGTCCCGAAGAGGCCGGCGCGGGCAAGTATCCGCCCGTTTGCAGTGATTGCCACGGCACCCACAAAATCAACCATATAAAGGGAGTAAAATTATGATAAAGTTAAGTATGCACACAGACAACTGGCGGCACTTCGACGTTTCCTATGAGGTCCCCTGTGAGTTCGCAAGGGACCATAAAATGGAGTACGTGGAGTTCGGTACAATCGACGGGGACTACTTCGTTCAGGCGTTAGGGTATAATCCCCATATTCCGCTTCACTCTGACCCGTTGAAACTAAAGGGCTACCTGGATTCGATGGGTTTGAAAGTTTCGCAGCTTGACGCCGCCTATCCGATGTCGTGCCCGGAGGGTCAATACCGCGGCATCGGCTACACCATTCGGACCATCCAGTTCGCCAAGGCCCTCGATTGTCCGTGCGTGGACACCACTGACGGCGGCCGTAAGCCGGAGGGATACACCGATGACGAAGTGATGGCCCTGATGAAGCAGTACTACCGTGTGGTACTGGAGTGGGCACAAAGATACGACATCATCATCAATGTCGAGCCACACGGCCCCTACACGACCAACCCCGACACGATGGAGCAAATCCTGAACTT
>CAZWKM010000345.1:0-2673 GCA_964634165.1 uncultured Pirellulales bacterium
CCAATATATAATGTTCCGTTTCTTTTACTTGCGAGTATATAGATAAAATATTGTCCCATTTCCTGGATTCCCGCTTGCGCGGGAATGACAAAGAGTAACCTCATTTATGGTTATTTTTCTGTATCAATAATCAATTTCTCTGCGTCGCCCCAGAGCAGTTCCAAATCATAATAGTCTCGATATTCGCTGTCAAAGATATGGATTACGACGTCGATAAAGTCGAGCAGAATCCAGCGTGCCTGTTCATAGCCGGCCCGGCCAAAACGCTGCAGGCCCTGTTTTTTTGCCGCCTCGCAGATTTCGTCGGCGACGGTACGCATTTGTCTATCGCTTGTGCCGGTGGCGATTACAAAATAATCGGTTGCGGGCGATTTGCCCTTCAAGTCCAGGACCACAATATCGCTGCAGTGCCGCCCATCCGCCAGTTGGGCTGCGGTCAGAGCGAATGACCTTGTCCCTGCATCTTGCTTCTTTGCCAAATTACATCCTCATTTTTCTCAATAAAAGAAAAGGGCGGCCGTCCCGCACCAATTGAGCTTAGGTTCCCACCTAATTGGTGCGGGAGACCACCCCAATAGATTACACTCAACCGACATCGAAGTCAACTCTGCAGGCCAGCGGAGGGACCCTATCAGTTACCAAACCCGAGCCAGCTTCCAATAACCGGCGCGAACTTGACAATTATGCCGGCGAATACAACGCTGACCATACTCATCAGCTTGATAAGAATGTTCAAACTCGGGCCGGAGGTGTCCTTGAACGGGTCACCGACGGTATCGCCGACTACACTGGCCTTGTGAGCTTCAGAGCCTTTTCCGCCATACGCGCCCTTTTCGATAAACTTCTTGGCGTTGTCCCAGGTACAGCCTGCGTTGTTAAGGGTTACCGCCAGAACGAAGCCGCAGGTCAGACCCCCGGCCAGAAGGCCTATAACCCCCGCTACACCAAGGACAAGCCCGACAATAAGCGGCACAAAAATAGCCAGCAGTGAAGGCAGAATCATTTCTCTCTGCGCGCCCAGGGTTGAGATAGAAACGCAGCGGGCATAATCGGGCTCGCCGGAGCCATCCATAATACCGGGGATTTCCCTGAACTGACGGCGGACTTCATTAACCATATCACCTGCCGTCCTGCCAACAGCCTTCATCGTCATTGCACAAAACAAAAAGGCCATCATAGCACCTAAAAACAGACCGCACAAAAGCCTGGGGTTCATTATGCTCAAATCATATGCCATAACAAAATCAGCAATGGTAGCTGTTGTCACATCGACGGCGTTTTCGACACTTAAAGGTATATCACCTTTGTAAAATTTGGTATTCCCAACAAGATAATAACCCTTATCGGCCTGACCGGCAAGCCAACCAACCCAGAAGCGAATGCTCCCGATTAACGCTGCCAAAAGTGCCAGAGCTGTTAGAGCAGCTGAGCCGATTGCAAAACCCTTTCCGGTGGCCGCGGTGGTATTGCCGAGGGCATCAAGAGCATCTGTCCTTTTGCGAACCTCTTCGCCCAGGCCGGCCATCTCAGCGTTACCACCTGCGTTATCGGCAATTGGGCCGTAAGCATCGGTGGCAAGCGTGATACCGAGTGTCGCTAACATACCAACAGCGGCAAAGCCGATGCCGTAAAGCCCCATAGCCACATCGGTAAAACCGCCCGCAAAACCAAAGGCGCAGAGAATACAGGCCACAATGGTAACGACCGGCAAGGCAGCGGAATACATACCGGTTGCAAAACCATTTATAATTAGTGTTGCAGCCCCCATCTCGGCCTGCCCGGCGAGCTCCCGCGTGGGCGAGTATTCATCAGAAGTATAGTATTCTGTGAACTGGCCTATAAGGACGCCTGCGACCAGCCCGGCGACGACCGAGCCAAAGATGCCCCAGCTAATCCAGCCTGCTGCAGCTATTATAGCTACGGCAGCAATAATCAATACCGAACTGCTGAGAGTTCCTGTCAGCAGTGCACGCAACAGGTTCTTCTGGGTCGCACTTTCCTTACAGCGAACGAGAAAGACCCCAACGATAGAAAGAATGATGCCCACTCCGGCAACGAGCGTCGGGGCCAGAACCGCTTTCAACGGGTCCATTCCTTTCTCCGCCAGTACGCTCACCGACAAGGCCGCACCAAGTGCTGCGGTTGCGAATATCGAGTTGCAGTAGCTCTCGAACAGGTCCGCACCCATACCGGCAACATCACCGACGTTATCACCGACATTGTCAGCGATTGTGGCCGGGTTGCGGGGGTCGTCTTCAGGAATGCCTGCCTCGACCTTGCCTACCAGGTCGGCACCGACATCCGCGGCCTTGGTGTAAATACCGCCGCCGACACGGGCGAACAATGCCTGCGTGGAGGCACCCATACCAAAGGTAACCATCGTAGTGCTAATCTCGACCAGCTTGCGGCTGGCATCCATTCCTTTGGGTACGAGGGTCAGCCCGAGGAATTCGAGGCCCTGCCTCATATGTTCAGCCGTATAGATGAGCTTGTCAAGAATCAGATACCAGATTGTGATGTTCAGAAGGCCAAAACCAACGACAATAAGGCCCATCACCGCACCGGACCGAAAGGCAACCTGTAGTCCCTGGTTCAAACTCTTGCTGGCCCCCTGGGCCGTTCGGGACGAGGCGTTGGTTGCCGTCTTCATACCCAAAAAGCCGCAAAGTGCGC
>CAZWKM010000346.1:0-2667 GCA_964634165.1 uncultured Pirellulales bacterium
CGGCTCCTGCTCGCATACCGTGCTTGACTCCACTTCCTTCAAACGCAGGCCCCGCCGAGCTTGACGCACAAACCAGCCAGTCCCGATTGCCAAGAACAACCTCGCCGTTTGTTCCGATATCAATAAAAAGGCACGTCCCTTTCTTGGTATAAATTCGCGTGGTTAGCGCACCTGCTACTATGTCGCTGCCCACATAAGCGGCTACACCGGGCAGGCAGTATAATAAACCTCGCTTGTTGATCTGGATGCCCGCTTCTGCTGCCCGAATTGGCGGCACGAAGTTGACCGAGGCGATATAGGGTTCCTTGCGTATTCGCCTCGTATCCAGATTCAGCAAAAAATGCACCATCGCGGTGTTACCCGCACAAACAATCGCGGTTATATCCTGCAAATCGAGACTTTGCCTTGAAGCCAGTGTTACGATTAGATTATTTACATCGTGCACGATACGATTTTGCATCTCGTCAAACGCATTATTTTCTTCTGCGTAGATGATTCGGCGAATGTAGTCCTCGCCAAAATTTATCTGGCTGTTATACGTAGCTTCCGTATCTATAGTTTTGGCATTTGTCAAATCGATTAGATGGGCTACCACCGTGGTTGTGCCCAGGTCAACCGCCACGGCAAAATTTGTCTTACAACGTTTGCCCCGCTCAACCTCTATAACTTCCGTAGTTCCACCACGCCGGCCTATTGTCACCGCAACCTTGTAATTCGCTTCACAGAGCGTCTTCGAAAGTCTTTGCAGAATGCGGAAGCCGGTCTGCATTATGGGTGCGTCAATGTGCTCGCGTATCGCAACGTATAGCCGCTCGTGGTCTGCCGTATGGTCGTGCACTGTTGGCGCCGACATCTCAACGCAAAGTTTGCGAACAAGAGGGTCAAACTCAAATACCCCTGCACGCACCTCACCGGCAAGCTCGCTGAACCTGTGGGCGTCCGTGTCCATAAGTATTTGAGATGTTTGCAGAGCGTGTGACTTCGGAACCGTTACGGTCATATCAGAAAGCACTTTAGTCTGGCAGGCAAGAACAACATTTTCCCGTATTTCGTCCGGGGTAAGTAAAGTCGTGGGCCTGCTTTGAGATTGCCCTTCATCGATTATTACTTTGCATTTGCCGCAATACCCGTCGCCGCCGCAGATGCTGCTCAAATAAATGCCGGCTTTACGCGCCGCCTCAAGCAGAACCGTCCCCACCGGAACTTCTGTTTTCAGCCCGCTCGGCTCAAAAAGTACGGTGCATTTTTTCTTTTTGCTTTCTTCCATTTCTTTTACCGCCGAGTCCGCAGAGCCCGCCGAGCTTATTTTCAATAATTCTTTCTCCGCGTTCTCGGCGTTCTCTGCGGTTAATCCTTTCTCCACACTTCCTGCAGATATTTAGGCAGCATCGAGCACTCTCGCGGTCCTACCATAACTTCCCAGTTGGTAGCTTCTTCGAGCTTGCCGCTCATCACCGCCACGTAGCCGGGGATGATTAGCTTGCGGTGTTTAACCAGCCCTTCTACGTTATGTTTGGCCATAGCATCGGCTACCGTTTTCTCGTTGAGCTTATCTCCTGAGTAAGCCGTCAACACACTTGTGCCCTCGGTATCGACCACAAGAATATAGCTTGGTATCCTGCTGGCCTCGACATCCGATTCTACGGTGTAATACGTCAGTGAAAAGTTTGTTGTAAACATCATAGGTGACTTCTCATCGGGTTCGCCGATAGAATAGACTTTCGGCTCCACCTGGACGGGTATCTGTGGGTCGCTGAAGACATTCATTATCGCTGTCAGCATAGGAAAAAGCCCAGATGGCTCAACAGTATCGACCACCACGATATTGGAATATTTACAAAGCAGGCTTGTGGCCATAGCGCCCTGTTGGTCTGAATCACCGTCAACCACGAAGGATAGACTTGGATAACCTAACGGCCTGAAGCCCTTTTTCAGCGACAGTGCCCGCATTCTTGACAGGTTATACAATTGGTCCCGGAAGCTCAACCCATCGAGACTTAATACAATGTCTTCAACTCCTTCGGCCTTTATTTTTTCGGTAAGCGAAGATACGGCCTCAATTGATTCGGCTTTTGCCACTAAGGGGCAGCTATTTTCCCTGGCTATTTTCGCCATTGCTTCGGCTGTATCCGGCGAGGCCGAGGCGAGTAAAGGCACGGCTTCTGCGATTTTGCCCACCGCCGCCGCCATTGCCTCAGGAGATTCTGTTACCAGGATTGGGGCCAGCGCACTGGCGTCTTTTACCGCTGCTGCGGCTTCAGCGAAAGCGTCAACTGAGCCGCTGTCGTTAATAATCGCTATGGCCTTGACGCCAAGCTTAGTCCCGACCCGCTCGAATTGCAGCGAATTTACAGACTCAATGCGTTTTTTTAAGTCCTCGCCCGTCAGTTTGTCCGACACGGTTACCGCCACAATCGTCGGATTATGAAATTTCTCTTCGTGCCGGAACATCACCGTCTCCTGACCAACCTGTACCTGGGCCTCTCCGCTGCCGAACGCTACTAACCGCATTGGCGGGGCTGCGGCGGCCGCAAGCTGTTCTTTAGCTTCTTCCGAAACGTCCGGGCAATCTTCCAGTTTCGCTCGTTTCTGAGCAAGCTGCATAGCAAAGGCCAGACAGGTAGGCATACCGCACTTTTTGCAGTTGGTTTTTGGGAGCAGTTTGAA
>CAZWKM010000347.1:0-2664 GCA_964634165.1 uncultured Pirellulales bacterium
ATGATTCCCTTAAAGGAACTTATTGCCCTGAACCCCGGCTATGTGATAGACGATACGGAATCCGTGCTCGCGTTCTACAGCCAGGCCTACGCTCTTGTGCGATTTTTGCGTGAAGAAGACTACGGCAAACGGTTAGGCAACTACCAGAACCTGCTCTTAGCTGCGCTAAGAGGCAAATGGCCGCTTGAGCCGCAACTGCGAAGAATCGCCGCGGACCGAAACATTCCTCTGACCGGGCGTTTCAATGCTTTTGTGTCATCGAAGCTTTTCAGCCTGTACATAGGCGAGGACATAGAGCAAATCGAAAGAGAATACATAGCCTTTTGCAAAAAGATCGTTTACCGCGTCCGCCTCGCAAAATAGCCATGACCACCACCCCAGTGAAACATTTCATCCTCGCGTCCGCCTCGCCCAGAAGAAAACGGCTCCTTGGAAAGGCCGGCTACCGCTTCGAGGTCATCCATTCGAACATCGATGAATCGATGTTTGCCCTCGAGGGTGTCTCATCTATAGAGCACACGAAACAACTTGCCCTCGCAAAAGCCTTAGCCGTCGCTCAAAAATATCCCTCAATGCTTGTCCTCGGAGCCGATACGGTGGTTGACTTCGAGGGGCAAATCGTCGGCAAACCACAAGACGCTGTCGATGCTGAGCGAATAACGCGAATGCTCTTCAGTGGGCCTCACGAAGTGATCACCGCCGTCGCTCTTGTAAGAATCGATGACGCAATAGAGATGGTCGAAACCGAAACAACAACGGTCTATCCCAGAAAGCTCACGGCGGGGCAAATCGCCGACCACATCAAAAACGGCGACTGGCAGGGTAAGGCCGGCGCCTATGGCATACAGGAGGCCGGCGACGAATTCGTCGAACGCATCGAAGGCTCATTCACAAACGTAATGGGCCTGCCGATGGAACTGGTCGAAAGCCTTCTTGGCAAATTCATCGCACAGTAATCAATACGTAAACATCTGGACGCTAAGCCAAACCTCGAACACTGCGATTTTTGCCGAAAATATCACACAAAAACCGTGTTTTTCAGGCTCTGAGGGCCGAAATATAAAGTATTTTTGAATTTTTCCGAGAAAATGGTTGACATTACATAGTATGTGTAGCATAATATGTAGTGCCGATTAGATGGCGATGACTGTTGAAGTTTTCGGAATCGATTTTATTGGAAATTTTTAACAATGTGGAGGTTTTCAAATGAAGTTTGAGCGGGAATTGTTGAAAGGTGTAGCGCCGGTAGTGGTGTTAGAGATTCTGTCGCGCGGCCAGATGTACGGGTATGAACTGAGCGAGGCGATCGAGCAGCGAAGCGGCGATATACTGACGTTGGGCCGAGGGACGCTTTACCCCCTGCTGTACAACTTAGAGGCCAAGGGTCTGGTTGTTGCTGAGTGGGCCGAGAGCGAGAACAAGCGCAAGCGGCGGTACTACTCGATTACCGGCAAGGGAAAAGACCAGTTGGCTCGCCAGAAAGAACAGTGGCTGCAATTGCAACATGGCGTAGGCCTGGTATTCGGCCTCGGTGGCGCCCGACTTGCGCGGGTGTAAAGTTCGAACAAATTGAACTTAACGGGGACAATATCATGGATGCAAAGCGAAAAGAACGGGAGAATCTGCCGTCGGTTGCGAGCGAGTATATAGAAGCGATCATCAGGAAGATGCGCTACCGGCGGAAGGTACGACTGGATGTAAGAGCCGAACTTATGGGGCACTTTGCTGATGCGCTTAAGGACTGCCGGACTGATGAAGAAAGGCAAGCCAAAGCTCAAGAGCTTATCGGCGAGTTTGGTGATGTGAAGCTGTTAGCGACACTTATCAGACGGGGCAAGAAGCGGTGCCGGCCTTTGTGGCGGACAATGGTGGCAAGGAGTTTTCAGGCGGTTGGCTTAGCGATACTGCTGCTGATTGTTTACGTTGTATGGTTCTTAAGCGGAAAGCCAAATATCACTACCAATTATGTGGCTGAGGTGAATCGCATAGCTCGGCCTGTCGCAGATGATAACTTGAACGCCGCGCCTTTATATCGCAAGGCAGCAGAGTTGTTCGAAGACTCTTACGATGGCTTTGTCAAGGAACACCCTGATCTTTTGGCAATGTCATACAATGAAACGACTGGCGAACAAAAGCAATCTCTGAGTAAATGGATAGACGATAGCGAAGAGGTGCTTGAACTGGTCGCAGCCGGCGCGGCTAAGCCTTACTACTGGCAGGAGTATAAAGGCGAGAAGCTAATATCAATTCCGCTTCCTAATCTTAACGCGTTTAAAGGTATAGCCCGTACTTTGTGCTGGCGGGCAGGGCTGGTGGCCGAGCAAGGGCGGTACGAAGATGCTTTCGCCGACATAAAGACCTGTTACCGCTTTGGCCAGCATTTGAAAGGAGATAAGTCTCCGATTGAACAGCTTGTAGGGATTGCCATTGAAAGCCTGGCTACCAAGACGTTGCGGGTGATTCTGAGTGAGTACGAACTTGACCTGGAGACGTTGGCGGCGCTGCAGGAAGACTATGAAGAAATGATGTTAGGCGAAGATTTTATAGTAAGCGTAAAAACGGAAAAGATGTTCATGTATGACGAGATTCAACGTTGCTTTACAGACGACAGGATAGGCAGCGGTCACCCTTATCTAAAAAGAATGGCCAGACTAATATCTGGGG
>CAZWKM010000348.1:0-2645 GCA_964634165.1 uncultured Pirellulales bacterium
CGGCGGTTCGGCTGAATATCCCGACGATTTTCGTATCCGGCGGGCCTATGGCGGCCGGGAAAACAAAAGACGGAAAAAGCGTTGACCTTATCAGCATATTCGAAGGCGTCGCCGAATTCAATGCCGGCAAAATTGACGAAGCGCAGTTAAAAGAGCTTGAACGCACTGCTTGTCCGGCGCAGGGGAGTTGTTCCGGAATGTTCACCGCAAATTCGATGAACTGTCTGTGCGAGGCGATTGGGATGGCACTGCCCGGTAATGGAACAATCCTGGCGGTCAATCCGAAACGACAGGAGCTTTACAAAGCAGCGGGTAAACAAATTATGTCCCTGGTTGAAAAGGACATCAAGCCGCTGGATATAATCAATGGCAAATCGCTGGATAACGCCTTTGTTCTTGATATGGCAATGGGCGGCTCAACCAATACTGTCCTTCATGCACTTGCAATTGCCAGCGAAGCCGGTGTCGAATATGACCTTGAACGGATAAATGCAACCGCAACAAAATGCCCCAACATTTGCAAGGTCTCACCTTCAAGTGGGTTCCATATGGAGGATGTTGACGCCGCCGGCGGCGTAAGTGCTATACTAAAGGAAATCAGCAAACTCCCGAACCTTCTTAATACCGATTGTCTGACGGTAACCGGCAAGACACTTGGCGCCAATATCGCAGAAGCCAGAATCAACGATACCGATTGCATACGAACACTTGACAATGCATACTCGGAGACCGGCGGGCTGGCTATTCTGACGGGTAATCTCGCTCCGGACGGCTGCGTGGTTAAGACAGCCGGGGTGACAGAGGCGATGCTTACCCACACCGGCCCTGCGGTTATTTTCGAGAGCCAGGAAGAGGCCTGCGATGGTATCTTAGCCGGCAAGGTCAAAGAGGGCGACGTCGTGGTGATTCGTTACGAAGGCCCCAAAGGCGGGCCTGGTATGCAGGAGATGCTAAGTCCCACAAGTTATATTGTGGGGGCCGGATTAGGTGAGTCTGTTGCGCTGATTACTGATGGCCGATTCAGTGGCGGAACGAGAGGTGCCTGCATTGGCCATATCAGTCCTGAAGCGGCGGTAGGCGGTCCAATCGGATTATTAAAGAATGGTGATATAATAGAAATTGACATCTCGAACAACACTATAAACGTAAAACTGTCTGATAAGGAACTTGCTGCACGCAAAAAGGCCTGGAGACCGCCAAAACCAAGAATAACGAAGGGCTACCTTGCAAAGTATGCCTCAATGGCTACCAGCGCCGACACAGGTGCCATCCTTAAATGGTAAAATGAAAATGTCATTCCTGTGAAGGCAGGAATCCAAAAGGAAAATATGAGGACACCATAGAAAATGATTACCATATATTACCATTGTTTTGACATGACCCCAGATGATGAAATATTCGTAGCTGGTGCACTAAAGGAGTTAGCTCAACATCTGAAGGAGTACCCCAAGGATGACCCGATTAAATTGGCAATAAGTATCAAGCCGCTTGGAGATGAACAAGACCTGACAAAAAAAGTAGATGCTATATTAAATGACCCATCATATACTTTCTCGAATTGCGCCGGCGCCATACCATATTCTTTTTTCAAAGAGGGAATTTTTAAAGAGGGCGTTCCACCCAAGTTGCTGGTTTACTGTCGTCCAGATAGTCAGGTTGCTAAGGCTGCCAAGAGCGAAGCTGCTCGTATGAACAAAGTCCCACCGTGCTGGGGTGCGACGAATAGTCACTTTGCGGCTGCATACCCGCCCAAAGACCAACTAAAAAGAAAATTTACTATCTGGCATGAGACAGTGCATTTGTTATTGTTACGAGACGATAATCGGGACGAGTGTTACGAACCCTACTACCCTTGCGAATGTGATACCTGCATAATGCAATATGAGCCTCCAAAAAAATGGGTTGGAGAATGGTCTCTGTGCGATAAGATTATTGGTTTCCTTCAAGATCTTTCAAAAAACTGTAGAGAAAATAAGCAGGGATAAAACTATCTTTGAATATACTTTCAATGCAAAATTGAGATTGCTTCGCTGGGCTCGCAATGACAAGCGTACTGGATTCCCGCTTCCGCGGGAATGACAATCTGTGTAAATCCGTGAAAATCCGTGTCTAATCATAAAAACAAAACACCTTGGTATGTTGGGGGGCTGCATTTTGAGTGTGCGCAGTGTGGGCAATGCTGCTCCGGGCCAAGTGAGGGTTATATCTGGGTAACTAAGCCGGAGATTCAAATAATCGCAGATTTCCTGAAGATTAAACCTGAGCAGTTGCGGCAGGAGCATTTAAGACGCGTGGGATTGCGGACGACGGTTATTGAACACCCCGGCACTAAAGATTGTATATTTCTGCAGGAATCTAACGGCCAAAAAAGATGTGTGATTTACGCTGTTCGGCCAAGCCAGTGCAGAAGCTGGCCTTTCTGGCCGAGCAATTTAGCCAGCCCGGATGCCTGGAACAAGGCGGCCCAGAAGTGCAGCGGTATCAATCGCGGCAAGCATTACAGCTTCGAGGAAATAGAGAGAATCAGAAAGAAAAAGGAAATGGCCACAAAGACGCGAAGTCACGAAGAAAGAAGAAATAAAAGTGAGCTAAAGTGAACTAAAGTGCCTAAAGTGAGCTAAAGTGAGCTAAATATTCAGGCTATA
>CAZWKM010000349.1:0-2632 GCA_964634165.1 uncultured Pirellulales bacterium
TGTAGAGGGCAAGTTAGTGAAGAGTGAGCTAAAGTGCCTAAAGTGAACTAAAGTTGGATTCTCGATGCTCATGAGTGGTTATTCCCCATCGGCTATTCACCATTAGTTAATGATTAAATTTGACTTGGGCGGCTTGCCCGATACGTGCGGTTCTCCGCTAAATGCCTGTCATCTCTATGGCGGTTTGTATTATACCAAATTTCAAACAAAAGTCAAGAAGAAAATTGGCCACAGATTTCACAGATTTCAGGATTTTTATTTACCGCAGAGAACGCAGAGGGCACAGAGGCACGGAGAGTTCTTAGTTTTGAATTTTTAGTTTTGAGTTGGGGACGCCAGCAAAGCCGGTAGTGGAAATTCCGGAGAGAATCCGAAGCGATTCAACGGGAAAAGAGCAGGAAAAAAAGAAAAAGAAAAAGTACCGGATACCTTTAATTTTCCCCGACAAATACAATTCTCTGCCAAGAAATTAGTATGGTGTCCCTAGTTTTCCACAGGTAATTAGCAAATTGAAAGAAAAATGCTCCTGACCCTTTTTCCCTCTGACCCTTTTTCCCTCCCGTCAACATTATTGTCCTACAGAGAGTCTTTAAGTCGGTTTATATGAAGTTCCAGCAGGTCTTTTCTATGTGAAGCATCCATATAGAAGACTCGTTCGAATTTGGATTCAAACCTGTGTTTTTCTTGGTCATGCATTTCGAAAGATTGAGAATCTTTGAAAATATCAATAACAATTAGAAGCCAACACTCGTCACATTTTTTTAGATACTGTTCGTATCTACGATTTTTTCCGTCAATGCAACATTGTATTTCATAAATTGGGAAATAATTTAGCTGGTAGGCGGGAGTGATTACAGCCCAATCTTGATGAGAATGTATTCGAGTAATGCTTACCATTAAAAAAGTTGCGGGTATTTCCGACGGTGGTCTCAGGACCCTGTGAAATTCCGAAGGGTTTTCTCGGTGCCATTTTTTAACCGATTTTGCAAGGACTCGGCCAATTCTTTTAATTTCCGGTTTTCTGTTTTTAGGCACTACTTGGTTAAAGTTGAACCACACCTTTACCAGTAAAGGTGGAATATCTTTTTCGCAAAGCTTTTGCGCAGATTCAACGATTTGCTGTCTGAAGGATTCTAAAGCTTGGGGAGCATTTGGATGGTTGGTTACTTTAAATAATTGAGTAAGTTCGACACCAAGAACCCCCGAGCTGTGCTTCCGTAAAAAATCGGGATTCTCGCCATAGTCATCATCGTCGGCACGTAAGGGAAGTTCCTTGCAGCGTTCTTTGAAGTATTCTAAGTGAAGCTTTTCTATGCTTTTTTTATTTCGGTTATTCAACATTACTTATTCTCCTTAAAAATCATAATGTCTTACCAAAATTTCTTTGGGCATTATTCGTTAAGAAGACTTTTTCGTCAAGAAGCTTTAGCCCTGTGATAACCTGCATAAATCAGCGTCCGATTGAATTGAGATTGCCGCATCGCTTCGCTCCTCGCAATACGAAATTTATGCTCTATGTTTTCTTCTCAATATCACCGCACCGATGCCGAGCAGTAAGAGCGTAGTCGGTTCGGGGACGGAGACGACACGAAAGCCTATAATATGCTATAACTCACACTTCATTTATGGCAGATAACGCTTCATCTGTGGCAAATCACCCTTCATCTGCGAGAAATTAAGCCTTATTTATTACGGATAACGCTTTATTTGTGGCAAATTAAGCCTTATTTATTACACACGGGCAGGATGCCCGTGCCGTACCGGCGACGGCAGAAAAACCCCCAAATAAATTTGGGGGCTAAAATGTATGAGGCGAAAATTTTTATCCCTGTAATATTTTAACTGCCTCATCGACGGTGTTGTTGTTGTGTACCATTTTGCACAGGGCTTCGACGATTTTGTCGGGCTTTTTGTGCTGGAAGGCGTTTCGGCCGATCGATACACCCGCGGCGCCGGCTTTGAGGGCACCTGCTACCATTTGGAAGATGTCTTCGTCGCTGTCCATTTTCGGCCCGCCTGCAATAACCACCGGTACCGGACAACCCTGAACTACTTCGACGAAACTTTCGACGCTGCCGGTATAGGGGACCTTAACAATATCTGCACCCAGCTCAGCTCCGACTCTGGCGGCGTGCTTGACATTTTCGACGTCATATTCGTCTTTGATTTTCGGCCCGCGCGTGTACATCATCGCCACGAGCGGTATCTGCCACTGCGAGCATCGCTCGCTTACATAACCCAACTGACCCAGCATTTCCTTGTCGGTCTCGGCGCCCAGATTGATATGGACGGAGACGGCGTCAGCGCCGAGCTTGATTGCCTCTTCGACAGTGCAGACCAGCTCCTTTGCGTTCGGGTCGGGACTTATTGATGTCCCTGCTGAAAGGTGAATAATCAACCCCACGTCTCTGCCCGCGCCCCTGTGACCTGCGCGGACGACCCCTTTGTGCATCAGGATGGCATTAGCTCCGCCGGCTACAACTTTGCTGACCGCCTCCCGCATATCCGCCAGCCCTTCAATGGGCCCGACCGTAACGCCGTGGTCCATCGGAATAATTACCGTCCTGCGGGAATTGCGGTCGATTATTCTTTCGAGTCTTATCATTTTGCCTATCATTGTCAAACCTCCAAT
>CAZWKM010000350.1:0-2625 GCA_964634165.1 uncultured Pirellulales bacterium
CGATAGCCGCACACGCCTGCCGCATCTTTATATCTTTTATCTTCCTTGCCAGCCCAGACTGGCGCCCCCCCATACCTGCTCCCTTGCTGCCCTGCTCCCCTGATTTCCTGATTTCCTGCTCCCCACTACCTGATGCCCTGGTATCCTGATACTCTGATAACTGCCCAGCCCCCATACCGATAGCGCCTGAACTGACGATGACAACCTGCCTGTCTGTCGCCAGCAGAGAGCTTATCTGCCCGGCGATTCGCCGAACATAGCCGGCATCGACCCCGCCGTCTTTCGTCAGCGTATTAGTGCCGATTTTTACAACTATCCGTTTGGCCTTACTAAAATCCCGCATCGATACTCCACTTACTTACTCATCGTGAGCAGATATTAATATATTATTTGGGACTCTTCAATAGTAATTGTCGTCCTGAGCCCCGTACACACTTCATCATTCAAAATTCGATATCCGATATTCCCGCCGCCCCCCGTTAGTTGGGTGGCAGCCTCAAGCGCAGCTTGGGGATGGCTTCGCTCCCGTCTGTCTTCCGTTGTCCCTCACCCCTACATCATTTTCTTATGTGAAAATTGTTTCGCCCCGCTGCCGGAATAATCAGCTACAATTTGGCCGGTCCCTAACAACTTCCATTTGTAAATCACGAGCCCTTCAAGGCCTACCGGCCCGCGGGCGTGTATCTTATTCGTGCTTATGCCTACTTCAGCCCCCAAGCCGTACCGAAACCCATCGCTAAACCGTGTGCTGCAGTTCCAGAACACATTCCCGGAATCCACAAAATCCATAAATTTGTCCGCCTTGTCCTTATCAGAGGTAACGATAGTATCGGTATGCCCGGAGCTGAAGCGGTTTATATGCTCGATTGCCTCATCCAGGCCGGCCACAACTTTTATCGAGAGAATATAATCCAGATACTCGGCTGACCAATCCTCCTCGGCTGCCGGCTTTACGTCTATTATTGATGCCGTCTTCTCACAGCCGCGCAGCTCCACGCCTTTTTGCTCTAATGCGGTTTTGACTTTCGGCAGGAACGCCTCAGCGATTTTTTCATCGACCAGCATAGTTTCGGCTGCATTACAAACCGCAACGTACTGACACTTCGAGTCAACCGCGATATTTACTCCCCATTCCAAATCAGCATCGCCGTCAATATAGACGTGGCATATACCCTCTGCGTGGCCGAGAACGGCTATATTGGTATTGTCCATAATATAGCGAACAAAATCGTTCGAGCCGCGGGGGATGAGCAAATCAATATATTCGTCCAGCGCTAACATCTCTGCAACATCCTGGCGCGTTTCCAATAGCTGAATCCATCCTTCGGGCAGTCCAGCCGTTTGGCCGGCTTGAGTGATAACCTGCGCCAGAATCCTGTTGGTGTGCTGTGCTTCGCTGCCGCCTTTTAGCAGGACGGCGTTGCCGCTTTTCAAGCAGAGCGTTGAGATTTGCACAAGGGCGTCCGGCCGGGATTCAAAAACAACGCCGATAACGCCAATCGGGCAACTGACTTTGTAAAGCCGCAGCCCCTCGTCAAGCTCGGTGGCAGTGATTGTTTTGCCCACAGGGTCGTCGAGTTTAATCAAGCTTTCAATCCCGGCACAAACGTCAGCTATCTTATTTTCATCAAACTTCAGCCGTTTCAGCAAAGGTGCGGCCAGACGGTTCTTTTCAGCATCGGCCAGGTCTTTTTTGTTGGCTGAGACTATTTTCTCGCCACCTCGTTTCAGGGCTGTGGCAATCTCGGCCAGGGCGTTATTTTTCACCTCGGTTTTGACCGCTGCCAGCCGGATTGAGGCCGACTTGGCCGCTGCAGCTATTTTGGCAATACGCATTGTTATTTCCTCTTTGCTATTTACAATTGACCATTGATTTTTTATAATAACCGGTGAATTGTCGAATTATAAACAATGAATAATCAATAATCAATTGTAATTGCGGGTGTAGCATAGTGGCTAATGCACCGGCCTTCCAAGCCGGCTACGAGGGTTCGATCCCCTTCACCCGCTTTCGGCCGTAAAGGTCTTTAAGGCGAATATTAGGGTTAAAAAGTGAAAAAATTGGTGGTGTTACTTCTATTTTTGTTTCTTCCCGGGTGCAGCTCCGTGGAGCAGTTGGAAAAACAGTGGATTGGCAGAAACAAGAGTGCGTTAATCGCTATGAGAGGCACTCCAAAGGAAGTAACGAGCGACGGTTTTGGGGGCGAAATTTATACATATGTCAAAATCCACCATTCTACATTTCCTGAAGGATTCGGGTATCCTTCCGACGAACAATTTTATCGTTACCCGGGAGACTATGGCTATCATCCTCTTTGGGTAGCTGCCAGTTCGAGTAAGACCATGTTCTGGATAGACCCTTATGATAAGATTTACAGAGTGAGACTGTCGGTTTCACTAAATCATAACTAAATTTCACCCGCTTTTTCTGAGTTTTTAGTGGTTCGTTTTGGGTTTGAATTGGGTTTGTTTTTTCGGACTGCGAAATCATCTTTTTTTCTGTAATCCTTTGTTAAAGTTAAGTTTACATTCATTTTGGCTTTTCGGAGATTGGGTTTGATTGGGTTTGAATTGGGTTTGTATTGGGTTTGTATTGGGTTTGTTTTTTCGGACTCTCCGCTGCCA
>CAZWKM010000351.1:0-2614 GCA_964634165.1 uncultured Pirellulales bacterium
ATTTACTTTATGATTAAGTCAGTTTACTTTGCGGCTAAGTCAATTGACTTTACGGTTGGGGAGATTGGATTGTAGAGTAAAAAAAGCTGTTTATCGGCCCGTCAAAGCGGGGGAATTAAATATAAGTTCTTAATTTTAAGGAGTTTACAAAAAATGGCACAATTTCCTAAAGCAGAAGCGGATGTCTCGGCTCTGGCTATGAGCATGATGGCAGGTTATTCAGCCCACGCAGCGGACTTTCCCAGTGCAAACCCTATGGGAATATCAACGGCCTTTGGCGCTTATTACACCGCAAGGAACGCTCAAACCGATGCAATGGCCGCTGCTCAGGTTGCTACCGAGGCGAAAAACACGGCATTGGACGCCCTTGAAGAAGTAATGAGAGCCGAACTGAAGAAATCCGAAGTCGATGTCGGCGATGATGGTGATAAGCTCGAATATATCGGCTGGGGCCCGAAATCGGCGCCTTCGCCAAGCACACCTCCCGGCCAGCCTCGAAACCTTGAATCAGTTATTCAGGGTGCGGGAACGCTGTTTTTAGACTGGAAAGCACCTGCCAGGGGTTCAGGCGGTACGGTAAGAACCTATATTATCGAACGGCGTGAGCAGCCCGCAGGCGGCGGCGAATTTGGGGTATGGTCGCAGGTCGGTATCGCTATGGAAAGCGAAGCCTCATTGATAGACCAGCCTCGCGGCCCGCAGTTAGAATACCGAGTAAAAGCCGTCAATGTAGGTGGTGAAAGTATCCCGTCTAACACGGTCGCTATCGTGCTGTAAAGGCTTGGATACGCGGTTAGACTTGGAAGAATTAAGAAACAGGCAGATTTTGCTTGTGTCGTTGTCTATTTTCTGTTATTATGAGACGAAAGGTTGATTGAGAGGTTTTAATCAGTGGTCTGGTCTTAATAGGATTTTTTTGAGGAGGTAGAGTAATGAGAAGGTTAATTACAATTTGTGTAGTAACGGCGATGACTTCTGTGGTCTATGCGTTGCCATCGGACAACTTCAACGACAATTCAATGGATACATCTCTGTGGAATCTCTACGAGGATGATCACAACAATGCGTGGCTGGACGAAACCACCCAGAGACTGGAGTTTCGCTCCACCGCAGATGCGAACGATACGGCGGCTCTTTATATCGCCAACGACTGGGGCTTTCTGCCGACGGCTGACTTCTCTTTCAAGGTTGATTTCCACTATAGTTCACTTCCCGGTTCTGTTTTGCTTGGTATCCGCAAAGACGAGGAAAGCGGGGCGAACGAGGTTTGGCTGGAGGCAGGCTACGAGGAAGCTGCTAACCCTTATTCTGCATTCTTTTGGGACGCAATCGCGGACGGCAACCAATTCGACGCGAACGAACAGTTGAGAAGTTTAGACGATGGAACTCTGTATATCTCCTACGATGCGGCCACGGATGATTTGTATGTAAGCGGTAGCGGCTATTGGGCCGATGACGCATGGGATACCATCTCGGGTTTAGTGCAAGGGGCATGGGGCGCTGACATGATTAGACCTCTCCTAGGCGGATGCTCGGGGGAAGCGGCCGGGGCACTGCCCTCCGGCGTGGCTTACCTCGACAACTTCATAGTCGATAGTGGAACAATTGTCCCAATCTGCGAGTATGCGCTTGCCGGCGATCTGAACAACGATTGCAAAGTTGATTTTCGCGACTTTGCAGTGATGGCGACGAACTGGTTAATCGATTGTGACCAGACGCCGAGCAACCCAGCTTGCGTACCTAAATAGATGACATCTGTCATAACAGAAGAAGGAGCCGCAAGCATATACTGTTTGCGCTCTTTTTTGTTTTTCCCCCGTTAAATCGCTTCGTAAACCTACCTTAACCAATTAGTCCTTTACATCCGGTAATTGCAGGTTAAAATCAGCAATTATGTTCTGCCATCGGCGGTGAAATAATAGATAATATTATAAACCACGAAGGACACGAAGAACACGAAAAGATATTTTGTTCTTTGACTTTAACTTCGTGAACTTCGCGTTCTTCGTGGTGAGCTTTATATGATAACAACAGAGTATTGTTAAGCACGAAGGACACGAAAAGATATTTTGTTCTTTAACTTTAACTTCGTGAACTTCGCGTTCTTCGTGGTGAACTCGACATGAAAGGAACCATATTATGTTTATTCGACAAAAGATACTTTTCTTAATCTTGGTCATTCTCTCTGTGGTACCGTTTACAGCTTACGCCGCCCAGAAAGATGCGGCGACAATCGCAGTCGCAGCGGATAGCAAAGACGCTATGTCATCTATAAGCAACAAGGCAGGCAAATGCCCCTATTATCTGATATTCAGCAGTACGGGCGAACTAATAGAGGCTGTTGACAATCCTTACAAAGATGCACAAAGCGGAGCAGGGCCGCAGACGGCGAATTTTCTTGCCGGCAAAGGTGTAACTGTAGTAATTGCCGAGACCTTTGGTGACAAAATGATTGGGGCAATGAAAAGCAATGGTATGGAGTTTTTTCAACTTGATGGTGTGATTAAGGATGCAGTCAGGAAGATTTCAAACCCCGGCAATCGGCTTCTATCACAATTAGACAGGAATCTCAACCCGGAGTCCTATGAGTCGTATAGAAAACTGATAAACATCG
>CAZWKM010000352.1:0-2600 GCA_964634165.1 uncultured Pirellulales bacterium
AGTCGAATACGCTATCAGAATCAGATATAGGGGATTCAAGCATGCGTAGAAAAAATAGGAAGCAGTTAGTAGCCAGGGAAGTCTAAGCCTTGTCCCTTTCAGGGCCAGGTAGGTCGGATATACAATCAGGAAAAATAATACAAACGGCCAGGTATGAAATAACATTTGCTGCCCTTTTATCTCATCAAAACGCGAATGTGTGCTTCTACCGAAGCCGCCAGTCCCTCCGGATGATACCCCCCCTCAAGAACAGAAACAAGCCGACCTTCGCAGCACTTCTCCGCTATGGCCTTGACAATCTGCGTAAGCTCCGCAAATCCTTGCGAGGTGACTTCCATACCGCCGAGCAGGTCATCCTTATGGGCATCAAATCCCGCGGAGATAAGCACAAAGTCCGGAGAAAAGGCAAGGGCTGCGGGCTTGAGTTCCTCTTCAAAGACCATCAGGTAATCGCCGTCTCCGGTACCGGCCGGCAAGGGTACATTGATGTTGTAATTCACTCCTTTTCCGCTTCCCTTTTCCGCTTCGCTTCCTGTGCCCGGATAGAAGAAGGGATACCGGTGAACGCTGAAGTACAGCACGGTAGGGTCATCATAAAACATTGCCTGAGTTCCGTTCCCATGGTGCACATCCCAATCCACGATGAGTATCTTTGACAGGTCATATTTCTTTTGAATATACCGGGTGCCGACGGCAACATTGTTAAAGATGCAGAACCCCATCGCTTCATCCTTTGTCGCGTGGTGGCCCGGCGGGCGGATTGCGCAAAATGCGTTCGTGACTTTCTTCTGCATAACCGCATCAATGGCGGAGAGCACTCCCCCTGCGGCCGTTAACGCTGCATCATAGGATTTCGGCGATACCGGAGTGTCCAGGGAATCCAAATATCTTGTGCCGTTTTCGCAACTGTTTCTGGCCCGCTGTATATACTCGGCGGTGTGGACCGTAGTAAGCCATTCCAAAGGGGCCGGGGACGGCGTGAGCGGGAACAATTGCCAGTGCAATCCCTTCGCTTTTAACCTCTCGACTATCGCGACCAATCTCTGCGGCGTCTCGGGATGGCCTTCACTCGTTTTGTGCTCGAGGTAGATATCATCATAAAGGAAACCGGTTTTTGATGTTTTTTGGGTCTGATTCTCTTTCACCATATCCCTTTCAGTAGATTTCTCGTCAGGCGCCTTTCTTACGCAGCGAAACCCTATGGCATCGCTTGCCAGACAGGTATCATCGATAGAAGGGTCGCTTGCACGATAAGCTGACCGGCAGCTGTCGGCGCGCCAGTTCCATGCGCCGCCTCGCAAGACCCTTTCCTGTCCGGCGGCTGGTCCCTTTGGATTTTTCTCCGGGCTTTTTTTGTAATAATTTTCGGAATAAAAATCATTGCACCATTCTGTCACATTTCCGTGCATATCGTAAAGCCCCCACGGATTGGGTTTCTTTTGTCCAACAGGATGCGTCCTGCCGGATGAATTCTCAGCGAACCAGGCATTGGCTTTCAGTTTTCGCACATTGTTACCAAAACTGTACTTTGTCCTCGTGCCCGCCCGACAGGCGTACTCCCATTCCGCCTCCGTGGGAAGTCTGTATCCGTTTGCCTCGAAGCTGCACTGCCAAGTCTCTTCATCGTAGCACGGCTCGAGGTCCTCTGCAAGTGAACGCTCGTTACAGTACCGGGCCGCATCCGTCCAGTTCATCTGCTCTAAAGGATTCTTCGGATTCTTGAAATGTGAGGGGTCGGAGATTTGATACTTTTTGAACTGTTCCTGAACCACCTCATATTTGTCCATCCAAAAAGGACTGACCCATACCCTGTGTACGGACGACTCGTCGGATGCTCCCTTCTTGCTTCCCATTTCAAACCAGCCTCCGGGAATCGCAACCATTTCTATACCGCTCTTTGTCTTTATGACCTGTGGCATATCGGCGCTATCCCCGGCACGGCGGCAGCCGGAGAAAATTGCAAAGATTAGCAGCAGACAAAAAACGCCCGCTAACTTTTTTGGGCTTCTAATTTTCACGAATAAGACCTGGCATAAATTTATAAAGTGCCACGGCCATCCTGGCCGTTTTTTACGGGCTGGCAGCCCGTACCACCACGGATTTTATTTTTTCTCTTCCCGGCTCAGACTCGGAATCGGCACCCAATCAGGCTCCTTATTGTGGTTCCCGTCGGTGGTGATTTGCACCCATTTGCCCGTCATATCACTCACACATATATTCCAGCCCTTCGCTTTACCGCCTACCTGCTGACCTCCTTTGAAAGGGCCGTAGCTGAAAGCGATATACCTGCTATCCGGTGAGAAGTCAACGTGATAAACCTTAGACTTGCGGAAACATCTGACAACTTCACGAATATTGGTGACCCGGGGAAAACCCGATGTCACGTCAATATTGGCAACGCATAAATTCCAGTCAGTCTCCCCCCACACCATTTTTTTGCCATCAAAATTAAACTCGGGTCGGCACCCCTTCACTCTCCACCGTGCTAAATCAAAGACTCTTGTTCCGTCGGCTTCAAAGGCCAGGATAGCATCGCTGTAACCCATACCTCCTTGTACGGCAGCAAGAAACCAATTGCCGTCGGGTGACCAGCAAATAGC
>CAZWKM010000353.1:0-2597 GCA_964634165.1 uncultured Pirellulales bacterium
ATACAAATCAGGTCTTCTTTGCTGACAGCGCTTTTCGCAAGCTGCAGTGCCTCGCCTAAACTGCTGGCCGTCTGGCACATCTTGCCGCACATCTCCGTGTACATATCGGTCAGGTCTTCCGGGGACATCGCCTTCGCCGAGTTGCTGCGGGTGAAGACCACCTTGTCAGCGCCGTATTGTAATTTATGCAGCATACCTTTAACGTCCTTGTCGTTGTTGCAGCCGAAGATTACCACCATGGAATCATAAGGAATATTTTGGCCTATCGCATGTATCAAGGCCTGAATGCTTGCGGCATTATGAGCGGCGTCTATCATAATTCGCGGGTCATCGCAAATCATCTCCATTCGGCCCGACAATGACACGCTATGAAGTCCCTTGGTTGCTTTTTCGCTGTCTATCTCGTAGCCGCTCGCTTTGAGTTTATCCAGCATAGCCAGGGCCAGACCGCAGTTGATTGCCTGATGTTTGCCGTGCAGCGGCACTCGCAGATGTTCAAATTTACTCGTTGGTGTTGTCAGGCAGATTCTTGTATGTGGGCCGTGCTCCCGAGACGTTTCAAATCGGTGCGAAAAATCAATATCGGTGCCGGTTACACTCAGCGGCGCTTTGATGGCGGTAGCATGCAATTTTAGAACACGCATTGCCTCGTCCTCCTGTTGGACGGTAACAATCGGAACACCGCGCTTGAAAATACCGGCCTTCTCTTTGGCAATTTTGTCGATAGTCTGCCCAAGCTGGTGCTGATGGTCGATACTCAAACTGGTTATACCGACGACCTTAGGCCGAATAACGTTAGTGCTGTCCAGTCTGCCCCCTAAACCGGTTTCAATCACCCCGATATCAACTTTCGTATCGACAAAATGCATAAACGCCAGCGCCGTCATAATCTCAAAGAAGGTGGGAGGAGTATTCTTTGATATTTTCTCAACCGGTGCATAAACGCGGTTCAGCAGCCTAAGCATTTCTCGCTCCCTTATCATTTCGGAATTGACCGTAATCCGCTCATGCAAATGTACCACGTGCGGCGAGGTGTATAACCCGACGTCGTAACCGTTCGCCTCGAGCATCTTCGCCAGCATCGTCGCAGTCGAACCCTTTCCTTTTGTGCCGGCTATATGTGCTGTATGAATCTTCTTGTGAGGGTTGCCCAATAACGACAGCAGCTTTTTCATCCTGTTGAGGTTGAACGTCGTAACGTTATAGCCTAAATGCTCTTCCTTTTCGTAGTCCGTCCTCTCGAACAGGTAGCGAATGGCCTGTTTGTAGCTCGTGAAAGCTCTTTTGGTCTTGACCGTGGCAAGCTTGGAAGAGCTTTTTTTCCTTCGTTTCTTTCCGGTTGTTTTTGATGAATTTACCATAAAAACTTCAGTTTAATAGATAAAGACGCTTGAGTCAAAGGACAGGACTTGAAAAAAGCCTGAAAAACTGCCGTTATAATTGGATAGAACGGCGTAAGGTATTGCAAATAAAGAGCTTATAGAAAAAGCAGCTTTGCAGTATTATCTTTGTAAAAAACCGCCTTGCATCAGCACAGCTAAATATATAATTAGCACACCTTATAATGCGGCGCTTTTTTAAAGGTCCATTTGCATTTCGATTTGACTTTCACCGCTTGCTGTTCGACATCTAAATATTTACCCTGCGTTTTTTCCCGGTTTTCCTCTTTTGTTTGACATTCGATATCTTTTTTTCGATATTTTTTCGCTTGGGGCGTTTTATTTTGACGCGACAGGGGATTGGGGTTACTCTAAACGGATAATGGGAAAATAGGTGTTCTTCCTGCTTTTCCAGATAAGTTCCCGATTCCTTTCGGGACAACGTATATTATGTGAACCTGCTTTATTGGAGGCAAAGAGCTTATGGAATGTCCGGCATGCTCAAATATGTTACAGGAAGTAACTGTCGCAGATGTCACGGTCGATATATGTAAAGGCGGTTGTGGAGGAATTTGGTTTGACCAGTTTGAGTTCAAAAAATTTGATGAGCCGCACGAGTCTGCGGGCCAGGAACTATTAGATGTGGAACGAGACAAAGGTATAATTATCGACCATACAAAGAGATTGAAGTGTCCGAAATGTGATGACATTGTAATGATGAGGCACTTTTTCAGTGTTAAAAAGGAAGTTGAGGTCGATGAGTGCCCGGGCTGCGGAGGCTTTTGGCTGGACACCGGCGAGTTGGGAAAAATACGAAGTCTCTTTAATACCGAAGAGGAAAGACACAAGGCGGCTGATGAGTATTTCTCGGAAGTCTTTGGTGATAAGCTAACTGCAATGCGGGCTGAAGATGAAGCTAAGCTTAACAAAGCCCGCAAAATTGCGAATATGTTTCGCTTTATTTGCCCGACCTATTACATCCCCGGGAAACAGGATTGGGGCGCCTTTTAGTTTTTCAAGATAACGTTCGCATAATAAGCCGTTGCGCCTGCCCCGCATCTCGCTGCGCTTTGCAGTTAAGCTGTAGAGTATGGCTCTACCCCACGCAGCTTCTGCTCTATAATAGCCGGAACCGAGGGTTCCCCTCGACCACAGATTCCGCAGGCTATAACCGCAGAACAAAAAATAAACGCTGGCCCAAAACGGTTTTCTACTGCT
>CAZWKM010000354.1:0-2584 GCA_964634165.1 uncultured Pirellulales bacterium
TTGCCATACAAAACAGCCTGCTTATTGGCTGTGGCGCAACCGTGGCGGCATCGGGGTCTATACTTACGCATGCTATGTGTAAAGCGATGAATAGAAACCTCGTAAATGTTTTTATAGGCATCCAACCAAAACCGTCTTGTGCTCCTAACAAGGGTATTGATTATGAACTGCGAGAGGCAAACCTAACCGAGGTTCCGGTCGCCGTGGAAGAACTGAAAGCTGAAAACCTCTTTGCTCGGGCGGTAAATGCGGCGAGAAAATCAAGGCAAGTTGTGATCGTGCCTGGATACGGCATGGCGATTTCACAGGCGCAGTTCAAGGTAATGCAGCTTGCCAATCGGCTTGAGCACATGGGTAAGAAGGTCAGGTTTGCTATTCATCCGGTGGCTGGAAGAATGCCTGGACATATGAATGTCCTGCTTGCCGAAGCTGGGGTCGAATATGACAAGCTGGTCGAGATGGACGAAATCAACCCCCAATTCGAGAAAACCGACCTGGTCTTTATTGTCGGCGCGTGCGATGTGGTGAATCCTGCCGCAATCGAGAAAAAGGGGACGTCGATTTCTGGAATGCCAATTATTATGGCACACCGCGCCAAAACAGTGGTAGTATGTAACATCGACAAGGAGCCCGGCTATTCAGGCGTAGAAAATCCACTATACGAGAGTAACAAAACCATCGTTCTGTTGGGTGATGCTAAAAGCACCATCGAACAACTGTTAGAGGAATTGAAGGATACACCCGAGGCCTTGGGAACCTGATTGTAGGAATTAGATACTGAGCAGGCTGTCTGGTTACTCGGTATTTTTTATTCCGAGGTCGTATTTTGTAAATATGCTCTCGAATTTGTAGCCGGCTTCTGTGATGTTTTCTTCGGCCCCCTGTTTGCGGTCGATTACGCAGACGATTTTTTTGATGGTTGCGCCGGCTTCGGTGATAACTTTGGCGGCCTCAAGGACCTGGCCTCCGGTGGTGGCGATGTCCTCAACCAATAGGACTACGTCGCCGGGCTTTAATACGCCCTCAAGCATTTTGTCGGTGCCGTACCCTTTTTTCTTGTTGCGGATGATTACCCAGTTTTTGCCTGTTTGCATAGCTGTAGCTGCGGCCAGGGCCACACCGCCCAATTCGGCGCCGGCTATCAAAGTAACATCGTCAGTAATATATCCGGCAAACTCTTCGCCGAGTGCCTTGAGTATGTCGGGGCAGGTCTCAAAGAGGTATTTATCAAGATAATATTTGCTTCGCTTACCACTGCGAAGGATAAAGTCACCTTCCAGATAAGCCGTTTCTTTAATACGCTTTATAAGTTCTTCTCTGGTCATTGTTTGTGCTCCGCTGTCCGTGACCCGAGTCCCGAGTCACGATTGACTGTTTATACATTAAGTTCGACTTTCCGGTTAAGTTCTTTTCGGTATTTTCTACGGATGGGCGTTACGATATCTTTGATGAATTCATCGACCTGCTGTGGTGCTCGGCCGACGTAGCTCTTCGGGTTTAACACTTTTTCGAGATTGATGTTTCTGAAGGCGATATCGGCTTTGAGCCGGGCGATTAGGTCGTTAGGTTTTCCGAATTTTTTGACCTGGGCGGCAGCAGCGTGTGAATGCAGTTTTAATATCTGATGTAATTCCTGCCTGTTTCCGCCGGCCTTAACGGCAGCCATCAGGATATTTTCGGTGGCCATAAAGGGCAGCTCTGCTGTAACGTGCGCCGCTATCACCTTCGGATAGACAACAAGCGCGCCCGTGACGTTGATAAGGATTTGCAGAATGCCGTCAACGGCCAAAAACGCTTCCGGAATAACCACCCTTCTGTTGGCTGAATCATCGAGTGTTCTCTCAAACCACTGCTCCGAGGCGGTCATCTGGGGGCTGGAAGCCAGGCTCAGTACCAGTCTGCTAAGGGCTGTGACTCTTTCTGCGCGCATCGGGTTTCTTTTATAAGCCATTGCCGAGGAACCGATTTGCGATTTTTCAAAGGGTTCTTCAATCTCTTTTAGATTTGCGAGCAGGCGCAGGTCATTGCACAGCTTGTGGGCAGACTGTGCGATTGATGCAAGGCAGTTCACCACAAGTGTATCAATCTTTCGCTGATATGTCTGGCCGGTGACGGCACAGGTTTTTTTGAAGCCAAACGCAGCGGCAACGGTTTTATCGAGCAGCTTGACCTTGTTATGGTTGCCGTCGAAAAGTGTCAGGAAAGAGGCCTGCGTGCCGGTGGTGCCTTTGACTCCTCTAAAGGGCAGCGTATCGAGTCGATATTCGGTCTCCTTCAAATCCATTGCGAACTCATAGCACCACAGCGTTGCCCTTTTGCCGACGGTGGTTAACTGGGCCGGCTGGAAGTGCGTAAAGCTGAGTGTCGGCAGTGAGCGGTGCTTCTTTGCAAACTTGCTTAGCAGATTTATAACTGCTGCCAATTTACCTACTGTCATCTGCAGCGCTTCTTGCATAATTATCAAATCAGCGTTATCGCCTACGAAGCAGCTGGTGGCACCCAGATGGATTATCGGTGCAGCTTTCGGTGCGGCATCGGCAAAAGTGTGGATATGGGCCATAACATCGTGGCGGAATTTCTTTTC
>CAZWKM010000355.1:0-2583 GCA_964634165.1 uncultured Pirellulales bacterium
TACATAAGAATTACATCCGTATCCGGGTCATCTTTGAGATAGCGCAGCAGCTCTATCTCACTTACATCAGCTTTGTTCCCGAAGCTGATGAATTTGGAGAATCCAACGTCCCTGCCTTCTGCATAATCGAGCACCGCAGTACAAAGGGCGCCGGACTGCGAAATGAAGGCAATATTTCCGGCTTTCGGCATCTTCGTTGCGAAACTCGCATTCATACGAACGCTCTCTTCGTTATTGATGACGCCGAGGCAGTTGGGCCCCACCATACGGATGCCGTATTTCGCAATCACTTCTTTCAGACGATTCTCCAGCTCTACTCCATCCCCCCCTACCTCCTTAAATCCGGCACTAATGACAATGGCGCCTTTGACCTGCTTTTGGCCGGCTTCTTCCAGTATAGGGCAAACAATCTCGGCAGGAACAATAACGACCGCCAGGTCCACTTCGTCAGGAATGTCCGCCAGCTTTGGATAGGCCTTTACGCTCTGGACGGATTTCGCTCTGGGATTGACCGGATAAAGGACTCCCTGAAATTCTGCACGGAGGATATTGCGAAACACGGCAAGCCCTACGCTGCCAGGCCGGTTCGTCGCTCCCACCACCGCAATTGACCGCGGATTCATAATGAATTCAATGTCTTTTGTCATAGTGTTCTCAAAATACCCTACCCGTAAGCGTGGGACAAATCAACAATATCCTACAAAAAGCTGTTTTGTCAAATGATAATTTTTCCTGAACAGGTTCAGTTTCTGTTATATCAGGTCTTAGTGATGGTTTAGAGGTTATGAAGGGAAAAAACATTCGCTTTGACCGCTTCTATCGTGGCTTCTATCGCACGTGTTACTGTATCGCGCTGTTGGCTGCTTACCGTCAGCTCCCTATCGCGCTCGGCTTCCCCGCCACAGAGAATGCTCCAGGCAAGGGCCCAGGCCCTTACGGTATTATCGACATTATATCCGCCGCCGCCGGTTGCAAGGATGGGCTTGTCAAAACTCAACAGATGGTTGATGATGTCGGCGTAAACGTTGTTAGTCAAATACAGGTGCGCAAGAGGGTCGCCTGCAAGGGCGTCAGCGCCCAACTCAAAAACAAATACATCAGGATTGAAAGTGGTAATTAACGGCAGAGCTATAGTCTCAAATGCCTTCATATACGCCTGGTCATAAGTGCCAATCGGAAGAGGGACATTTACACAGTAGCCCGCCCCCTCCCCGCTGCCGATTTCATCCTCGAATCCTGTTCCGGGAAACAGCGCCCTTGGGTTCTCGTGAAATGATATGGTCATCACGTCCGAGCGGTCGTAAAATGCGTAAGCAACGCCGTCACCGTGATGAACGTCCACGTCTAAGTATAAAACTCGCTTCCCGGCCTCAGCTAATATCATACAGGCAAGGGCCACGTCGTTGATATAGCAAAAGCCGGATGCCCGTTCGGGGCCCGCATGATGAAACCCGCCCGATGGATTAAATGCCGCATCAGCCGAATTTGAAAGAATCAGATTTGCAGCGACCAGTGTCCCTCCGGCGGCCAGGACTGCATAGTCATATAGTCCCTCGAAGACGGGACAATCTGATGTCCCTATTCCCATATTGAGTGCTTCGCTGTCCCACTTGCCTTTGGAGGCGGTTTGCAATGCGTGCAGGTAGCGCGCTGAGTGGAATTTCTTTAGAACGATTCTCTCGGCTGGCTCAGGCGGTATTTCACTTCTGCCACTGCCGCAAAGCAGCCCCATAGAATTTACAGTCTCCCGAGTTTTCCGGGCCCGGATTGTATTGAACGGATGCTCCGGCGGATAACGATACTCCTCCAGCTCCCCCGAATAAATAAAAACCGCTTTTTTCATTACCAAAGCTAACCCCTACTTTTCTTATTTCTTCAAATCGACTTTCTAAACCAATGCCAAGCCCACAAAAAAATATTCTATTCAATACTGTGCGCACGTGCAAAACTTTTTGATATTATTTTTGTCCCCCATATCAAGAACGATAGATGGGAATTTCCGAATCGTCAAAACAATAAAACCGAAGACTAACGGTTGAAGACTAAAGTCCTGTGTCTTAAGTCTTGTGTCTTGAGTCCTATTTTCTCAGCGCCGGTACGTCCGGCTCGATGTGAACGGTAATATTTACCGGCCGGCTTATCTGCTCGTGCAGAGCTTCTTCCAGACTTTCGGCTATTTCGTGGGCGCCGGCTACGTTCAAGCCGGGGTCAACAAGGATGTGAAGGTCGAGAAAAACTTCTCTGCCGACCGTCCGGCTCCGCAGCTTGTGCCACTGCCGTATTGAAGAGTTGGAGTTGATTATACTTTTTATGTGTTCGATTGTGCCCTCATCGACGGCACTTTCCGTCAGTTCACGCAGGCAATCGCCTATTATCTTCACACCCACCAGAATTATCAACAGGCCTACCACAATCGCGGCGACGTGGTCACCGTGCACATAACCCCACCTCATCGCCACAAAGCCAATCACAACTGCAATCGAGCTTAACGCATCGGTGCGGTGGTGCCACGCATTTGCATAAAGAGTTGAGCTATGCGTTTTAACAGCCACTCTCCTGGTAATTATATAAAGCAGCTCTTTG
>CAZWKM010000356.1:0-2571 GCA_964634165.1 uncultured Pirellulales bacterium
GCGGCAACGCCGAGACCTATATGGATGTTGGTCAAGCGATGGGTTGGGCCATGGCTGAACTGCTGACTAAACCGAAGAAGTAATTGTTAAACAAAGAAAGGAAAAAGCTATGACTGAAAGAAACCGAATCAAAACCGTTTTAACCCTCGCCGCCGTGGCGATGGCGGTCATCGCCACCTCGGCGAGCGCGGCGACGATGTCTGCCAGCCTTACTGCGCCCACAGTCGACGCCGAAGATATCGCAAATTATACGGGGACTTCACTGGACAAGTGGTTCTGCTACGTGGGCGAGCACGCTAGCAAGGTGGCGGGCCAAACGTTAACGACCGGCAGCGACAATGTCATGCTCAACGCTATTACGTATCAGGCTCTTGGGACAACACCTACGAAAACCTACACAATTCGTGTTTGCACGGTCGATAGAGTAAACCCTGGTGACTCGTCGACATGGGTGCTCACCGAGATTTACAGCGAGACGGCCACTCAAGACTTTGCGTGGAACTCAGATGATTACGTAACCTGGACTCTTGATACACCACTGTTGTTGTCGCCTAACACCGAGTACGGTATTGATGTGGGCATGAACAGTACTACCTCGTCTTGGCAAGAAGGAATTCCTTATCTTAGATATACCGGCACCGATGAATATGCCGGCGGCACGCGCTACTGGAGTGGGCAGCAAGCGCCAGGCAACACAGATCCCGGCGGCGTTGGCGACTCCACTATGAGCAATGTGAGCGGAGAGAGGGTTTTCCATCTCGATTTGGAACATCCGATGAGTCCTTCCCCGCAAAGCGGGGCCACGGTTCCGGCCGGCGATGTGGAATTGAGCTGGACGAATCTGAACCCGAATGTTGGCGATACAGTGTATGTTGACGTGTGGTTTGGTACCGATCCGTGCTCGCTTACGCAGGTTGTTACCGCAGGTGTAGATGGTACAAATATAACTTCTAAGACGGTCAGCGCTCCTGTTGCAGACACGTACTACTGGCAGGTGGATTCGTATCTTGAGGGCAGTCCAACCGGCGATCCGATCGAAGGGAGTTTGTTTATATTTTATGTAGATGACACCGACGGCGATGGTCTGCCGGACACCTATGAATTGGCGAACACCAGTCCTCCTTCGCCCACCGCCTTGAATCCCGGAGACGACCTGGAACCCGACGGACTGACCAACCTTCAGGAATACCAGATCGGGACCAACCCGATCGTTGCCGATACTGACGGCGATACGCTTGAAGACGGGGCCGAAGTTGCTGGTGCGGGGGCGCGTCCTGCGACCGATCCGCTCCTGGCCGACACTGACGAAGACGGACTCGATGACGCCGCCGAGACGAACACCGGCACCTACGTCAGCGCCACCGACACCGGGACCGATCCAACGGACGTTGACAGCGATGCCGATGGACTGGACGATGGGGTCGAGACGAACACCGGTGTCTTCGTCGACGACACCGACACCGGGACCGATCCGACGGCCGCTGACAGCGATGGCGACGGTGCAGGAGACTGGTACGAGGTCGCCGCCACCTACACCGATCCGACCAACCCGGGCGATAATCCGGGGATTCCGTATCCGCTACCCGATCCGGATTCAACACCGCCTGATACCGCGAAGCCGGTCAAGGTGTATATTCTCTCAGGTCAATCAAATATGGTAGGCATGGGTAACATCGCCGGTACTCCGTCAGGGACCCTGGAAACTATTGCCAAGCGGGAAAACAAGTTCCCGAACCTTGTCGATGCCTCTGGTGCATGGACTGTCCGAAACGACGTAATGTACCGCGGTGTAGTAACGGCTATCGGTAATGGTCCGTTGACTCCTGGTGTTCAGGGCGGCACGATTGGACCTGAAATGGGATTTGGTCACGTTATGGGATATTATCATGACGAACCTGTTATTGTTCTCAAGTCATCCCAGGGCAATAGAAGCATCAGTTGGGATTTTGCTCCTCCGAGCAGTGAGCGGTTCATCGACGGAGACTACACCTATGCCGGCTATGGGGATAGCCCCAACCGCTGGCTGACAGGTGAGCCAAATATACCGATCGCCTGGTACGCCGGCAAGCAGTGGGACGATTGTTTCATGGACGAAAGCGATTGGGCCCCCGCGGGCGGAGACCCGATCTTTAACGTGACCGACGTCCTGGATAATTTCGCCTCCGAGTATCCCCAGTATGCCGGGCAGGGATTCGAGATCGCCGGCTTTGCCTGGTGGCAGGGACATAAGGATCAGGGCGAACCCCATGCCAGCCGCTACGAGTTAAACATGGTCAACTTCATCAATGATTTGCGTCAGTACTACGAAAACCGTTATCCCGACAATATCAGTCCCAACGCCCCCTTCGTGCTCGCCACCATCGCCTTTGGCGGCTGGGATCTGGCCGGAGCCGGCCTGACCGTTGCCAATGGTCAACTTGCCGTAAGCGGAGAGACGGGCAACTATCCCGAGTTCGCCGGCAACGTGAAAACCATGGAGGCCCGGGGGTACTGGAGAAGCGTCGAGGAGTCTCCGGTAAACCAGGGCTATCACTATAATCGAAATGCCGAGACCTTTATGCTGGTCGGTGA
>CAZWKM010000357.1:0-2569 GCA_964634165.1 uncultured Pirellulales bacterium
CATTGTGGACCGGCCAGCCGCACGAATACCAGCACGAGGGGGCAGCCGAGTACCTCCCTATCGTTCGCAAGCTGCTGTTCGAAGGCAAACAGCGCGAAGCTGAGAAGCTGGCGATGAAGCAAATGATGAGTGTGCCGCTGCGGCAGGAAAAGTATCAGCCGTTTGGCGATTTGCATTTGCATTTCCCGGGCCACGACAAGCCAACCGATTATCGCCGCGAACTTGACATTGATTCTGGAGTGGCAACGGTTCGATATCGCATCGGGGATACGATGTTTACTCGCGAGGTCTTCGCCAGCTTCCCGGACCAGGTGATTGTTGTGCGATTGACGAGCGATAAGCCGGGCCAGTTGACCTTCACGGCGACGATGGACAGTCCACATCCGGATACACAGACGTTGTTAGCGGGCAAGAGTAAAAGCTTGGTACTGACAGGGCAACTTCGGGGTATCTCAGGCAGGCAATTGGAAGGCCGGGTGCCGAGCGTGCTGAAATTTGAGGCGCGGCTGGGTTGGCAGGCTCAAAGCGGAAAAGTTAAGGTTACCAACGACGGGCTGGAGGTCAAAGACGCTGATTCGGCAACGCTGGTGCTGGCAGCAGCTACGAGCTTCAAGAACTTCAAGGATGTCGGTGCTGATCCAAGGGAGCGCTGCACTGATACCATAAAATCGCTTGGCGGCAGGAGCTACGACGTATTACGCGAGGAGCATGTGGCGGACTACCGCCGCCTGTTCCGCAGAGTCAAACTCGATGTTGGCACCAGCGAGGCAATGAAGCAGCCCACCGACAAGCGTATCGAAAACTTCAGCAAGCAGGACGACCCGCAACTGGTAGAGTTATACTTCCAGTTCGGTCGCTACCTCTTAATCGCAAGCTCGCGTCCGGGTGCGCAGCCGGCCAATTTGCAGGGCATCTGGAACGACAAACTTAGCCCGCCCTGGGAGAGCAAGTGGACGACCAATATCAACACGGAGATGAACTACTGGCCGGCTGAGGTAACGAATCTTTCGGAGTGTCACGAACCGCTTTTCGCCTTGCTCGAGGATGTGGCTGAATCCGGCAGTAAGACCGCCAAGACCCACTACGGCTGCCGGGGATGGGTATTGCACCACAACACCGACCTCTGGCGGGGCACTGCACCAATCAATGCCTCCAACCACGGAATATGGGTAACCGGCGGGGCATGGCTCTGCCAGCACCTCTGGGAGCATTACCTGTTCGGCGGCGACAAAAAGTTTCTCAAAGAGCGGGCGTACCCCGTGATGAAAGAGGCGGCGCTGTTTTTCACCGATTTTCTTATTGAGGACCCGAAGACCGGCTGGCTGATAAGCACACCTTCGAATTCACCGGAAATTGGCGGACTTGTCGCCGGACCAACGATGGACCATCAGATTATCCGCGACCTGCTTACCAACTGCATCGAGGCCGCCAAAATCCTCGGCGTCGACAAAACCTTCCGTCAACAGCTCACCGAACTGCGAAGCCGAGTAGCACCCAACCAAATAGGCCAACACGGCCAGCTCCAGGAGTGGCTCGAAGACAAGGACAACCCGAAAAACCAGCATAGACATGTCTCGCACCTGTTCGGCCTGCACCCGGGCAAGGAAATTACGCGCCGCGGCACACCTGAACTTTTCGCCGCGGCCCGCAAGTCGCTGGAATTTCGCGGTGACGGGGGCACCGGCTGGTCTATGGGCTGGAAGGTCAACTTCTGGGCACGGTTTGAGGACGGGGACCACGCTTACAAAATGCTAAGCAGTCTGCTTACACCACAGCGAATGTATCCCAATATGTTTGACTCCTGCCCGCCGTTTCAAATCGACGGTAACTTCGGTGGCACAGCGGGAATTGCGGAGATGCTGCTGCAGAGTCACGCTGGGGAGGTTCACCTGCTGCCCGCCCTTCCTAAAGCCTGGCCGACCGGACATATCAAGGGGCTGCGCGCCCGCGGCGGATTCGAAGTGGACATCGCCTGGAGTAATGGCGAACTTACCACCGCCAATATCTGCTCGCTGCTGGGCAACAAGTGCAGAATCCGCGCCAGCGGACCGGTTCGGATAACAAGTAACGGCAAGCCGGTTAAAACTACAAAACCGCAGGAAGACGTTGTCGAGTTCGAGACAAAGAAAAACCAAACTTACATCGTCTCAACTGCGAAATAACAAAAACACACAACCTCAGAAGGAACCGAATATGAAAGGCAATCGAATGAACAAAGAAGGGCGAAAAGCGAAAGGTCGGGCAGTCCTGAATTCAACAGTTTTTACTTTTTGCTTGTTGGCTTTAGGCTTTTTTGCCGTAAGCTGTGCGGTCGGCTTCGCAGGGAAATCCGACGGCGGCAATTTGGCCGGGACTAAACGGTTCGACCTTAGACTATGGTATCGCCAGCCTGCGCAAAAATGGACCGAGGCGCTGGCGGTTGGTAACGGTCGCCTCGGAGCGATGGTCTTCGGTGGCATGACTGTCGAGCAGATTCAGCTCAATGAGGACACCCTCTGGGCTGGACCGCCCGTTCCGGAAGACCGTGTCGGGGCCTACAAGCATATCACCGAGGCGCGAAAGCTCATTT
>CAZWKM010000358.1:0-2535 GCA_964634165.1 uncultured Pirellulales bacterium
TTTTTTTTGCAATGAGTATTTTTGTCTGACTGACTCGAAATCCTTACCGCCGTCCAATTCGGCCTTTACCTTCTGTGCCGTTTTAAGATCCTGGCACCAGATTTGGTCGATCTTGAGCGTCTTAGGTGTTCCGAATGCCTCCTTGTTCTTCTCGAAGTAGGCGACTACCTCTTCCTCAGGTATTGGGCCTGAAATCGCCGCAGCCTTATCTCTGGTAACTTTGCTGAGCAGCTCCGAATCTTCCTGCTCTTTTATTTGCTTTAGTAAATTTTCATCCTTGTCGAGTCCAAGTGACTCGGCCTCAGAGACGAAAATCGGCATCCTCAAGGCCCTCTCTAATAACCGTTCAACTCCCTGTGGGGTATGCAAATCTCTCGGGCGGGACGCCGGACCGATGTCACACAACGTATCGAACCAGTCCTTCAATGTTACTTTGCCGGTATCATATGTTGCCAGAACAATGTTTTTCTCTTCCGGGGTCAATTCATTTTTTACCTGACGGATGCGGATAAGTCTCATTCTGCGGGGCTCTTTTGGATGGAGTAATAGTCTTTGATGGATTTCTGCTGCTTTGAGGAAATTATTACTTACCTTTTGAACATGGAGCTTTTCATATAATTCTCTGTAATACTGACTTAATATCCTGTTTGCTTTTGCCCTTCCGACCATTTTCTGAGCCTGTGCCCGGCTCAACTTTGGATTGGTCTTTATCTTTTCCTCTATTTCTGCTTCCGTAACTGTTATTTTGCCTTTCAGGTAGTTTGCTAATAGTAGCTTTACAAGCTTTTCTCTCTTAAATAGCTTAAGCGAGGTCCGGATTGTTTCATCTTGTAGATAGTTTTGCTCGCGGGCGTCCATCACCATCGCTTTTTCTGCTATCATTTTGCGAAGTGTCGTTTTGGCATCAACCGGCTCGGCCTGGTTGCTATACTCTCCGTAACGGGGGTGAAGCTCCTTCATTAGTCGCATCCGGAGCTCTTCTTTTGTGATGACGTACTCGCCTATTTCCGCAACAATGTTTGATGGCTCAGCAGGGGTCTCGACAACGGGCTGTTCCTTTGGCTTCTGTTCCACTTGCTTTGGGCGGGCTGGTTTTGTTTCCGGCTGCTTTGTCTCAATGGCGGTTGGTTTGCCGGCTGTATTGACCGCTCCGGCTATGCCGGACTCGGTTGTCTCACAGGAATGGCAAAGCAATATTAACAGGCCCAGAAAACATAGACCGCAACAGGATGCGAAAGTTCCCGATGCCGTTTTGAAAACAGGGATGTTTTCAATTCGGGAAGCCGATTTGCTCCGAAATAATTTCATTGTATGTGCTCTCCTTTTATCCCTTAATCAATCACCACTCACCAATTCTGCTCTGCGAAGCAGCCCTCGCTGCGCAGCACGAGTGAGTTTTTGCAGGTATAATTATAACCTCTCTGCCGGGATTAGCAAGGCCAAATTTCCCGTTGGTGCACTTGAGGCGTCCCACCGGGCCGCTTCTAACGGGGCCTGCCGGCAGAATTGCCGGACTGCCCCGCGCATCAGGTGCGATATGAATATTAACATTTTTTGAGGAAGAGAAAAAACGAAAAAGGCGAGTTGGGTCAGTTTGGTTACGCTATTTGCTTCGTTTGTCCCTGGAGTTTCTCATCCATTGCGGCCCTGGACTGTGGATTTTGTTTCTGTCAAACGTGCGATGATGCTTCAAGCTCCACGATTTCTTAAGCCGAATCTTGTTAGAAATAGTCCGTATCAGACCTTGCTATCCAGCCGCTGTCAGGGCCGTTCCATTCGTCAATGAGCGGATTATCCCTGGTAGGAAGATTCCGCTCGATACTAATGTTTCTCCACTCCACATGGCTATCACCGAACAGTTGACTTCTTCCCGTAGCAGCCGGGTCCGGGGAATAAACCGTCTTGCTGGGATTGCGGAAATTCCTCTCATTCCAGGACCAGCCATATCTGCCGTGGTTGTAGCGGTATGCTGAATCACTGTAGTCGAGATTCAGGATTTCCGCCATCAGCAATTTTCGTGAGTCGAGTGTTCTGCCGACCAATGCCTTCTTTGCGGTTGGGCTGCAATCTGCGTCATCAAGCAAATCTATCCTGCCGAAATAACTGTATGCAAACTCTACAAAATCATGGTTGGGCCAATTTATGTTTTTAACCCAATCCTGCATGAATTCACCACTGCACATGGGACAGGTGATCATCTCGGTTGCGACCCCGTCATTTTCATAATTAGGGCTGAAGGCGTTAATATAGGGATTGATGTCGGCCATGTTCCACATTGTTACTCCATGGGGGTTCTTCTGCGGTGCATTATTGATGTAATGGGGATAGGGATTTCCCCCCCACTTCAGGACGATTGCCATCAGCTTGCCATCATTGTCCGTGAGTTGCATATGTATAGCCGTGCCCCATTGCCTTAATCGGTTAGCACACCTAATGCGCATGGCTGCCTCTTTAGCCTTTCTCAGCCCCGGCACCAATATCGCCATCAATACCGCGATAATAGCAATTACTACCAGGAGCTCTATTAAGGTAAAC
>CAZWKM010000359.1:0-2533 GCA_964634165.1 uncultured Pirellulales bacterium
CTTGCCATACTACTTTTTCCTTTTGCCTTTTCCCTTTTTACTTTAGTCGCAGAGTTTCTCTGCGACGAGGTCCCCGACTTCGCTGGTCGAGTAGCCCATTTTGCCGGCCTGCAGCGACTTTATCTTGTTGGCGGTTACGAACATCACGATTTGCTCTACCTTTTGGGCGGCCTTTTCTTCGCCGAGTGTCTCAAGCATCATTTGCGCTGCACAAATTGCGGCGAGGGGGTTGATAACACCTTTGCCGGTATATTTCGGTGCGCTTCCGCCTATCGGCTCGAACATACTGACGCCTTCGGGGTTGATATTTCCGCCGGCTGCGATGCCCATACCGCCCTGCACCATTGCGCCGAGGTCAGTGATGATGTCGCCGAAC
The DNA here is from genome assembly GCA_964634165.1 of uncultured Pirellulales bacterium. Taxonomy (GTDB): domain Bacteria; phylum Planctomycetota; class Phycisphaerae; order Sedimentisphaerales; family Anaerobacaceae; genus JAUVYQ01. The sequence continues at coordinate 377 of CAZWKM010000359.1, forward strand.
ATATTGCCGGTAACGATAACGTCGAACCATTCCGGGTTCTTGACCATCCACATACAGGTTGCGTCAACGTGGTAGTATTCTCTTGCGATGTCGGGATATTCGGCATCGCCCATTTCGTGGAAGGCGCGTTCCCACAGGTCGTAGATATAGGTCAGCACGTTGGTCTTGCCGCACAGGGCGAGGGTGTTTTTATCGCCTTTGCCGCGTGCCTTCTTGCCGTACTTGCGGGCGTATTCGAATGCGTATTTGAGGCAGCGGTCGACCTGGAAGCGATTATAGACGGCGGATTGAACAGCTACTTCGTTGGGTGTCCCTTTCATTGTAAATCCGCCCGTGCCGGTGTAGAGGTCGCCTGTATTTTCGCGAACCACAACGAAGTCTATATCGTCCGGCCCCTTGTCCTTTAACGGAGTTTCTACTCCCGGATAGAGCTTGACCGGCCGTAAATTTATGTATTGGTCTAATTTGAAGCGGGCTTTGAGCAAAATGCCCTTTTCCAAAATTCCCGGCGCAACATCAGGATGGCCGATGGCGCCTAACAGAATTGTGTCGAATTTGCGCAGCTCTTCGATGGCGCTGTCGGGCAGGGTCTCGCCGGTCCGTTTATATCTTTCGCCGCCGAAATCGAATTCGGTCAAATCGACTTTGAAATTGAATTTGTCCGCAGCGGCCTTTAATACCTTTACCGCTTCAACGGTAACTTCCGGCCCGGTCCCGTCACCGGGAATAACAGCAATCTTGTACACTTTTATTTCTCCTTGTCGTAAAATTACATATCTTTTTCATATCCTATGTTCTTTTTTTCCTGGTTTTGGCCTTGTACGCAGGTTTTGGTTTAGGCATCTGCGCGTCCACCGCCTTTCGCCAGTCGTGCAGCATCTTGCGAAGCTGGGCCGCCTTTTTCGGCATCTCGGCGGAGAGGTCGTGCTTCTCGCCGACGTCGTCTTTCAAATTGTACATCTCCACGCGGTTGTCTTCTTCGTAGAATTCGATCAGCTTGTAGTTGCCGAGGCGTATGGCTCCACTGGGGCGACCGCCCTGGTTGCTGCGGTGGGGGTAGTGCCAGTAGAGCGCCCGGCGTTGGAGTTTGCCTGTTTGCCGCAGCAGCGGCACCAGACTCACGCCGTCGCGGTGCTGTTTTGGCCGCAGCGCCAGACCCGCCATCTCGAGCATCGTCGGGTAAAAGTCGGTGCTGGTCACCGCCTCGCTGCACACGCTGTTAGGTTTGACCACGCCGGGCCACTTGATAATCATCGGTTCGCGGATGCCGCCTTCATACAGCCAGCCTTTGCCCGCCCGCAGAGGAGCGTTGGACGTAGGGCGGCCCTCGGAGGTGGATAAACCCCCGTTGTCGGACATAAAGATGACAATGGTATTATCCGCCACCCCCAGCTTCTCAAGTTTCTTCATCACTCGTCCGACGCTTTTATCCATGGCCTCAACCATGCCGGCATAAACGGCATGGTCCTGCACCTGCCGGGCCTTGTGGCTGGGGCCTTCCGGTAGAAAGCGAGGTCCCTGATGCGGCGGGAGGTCTTGGGCTTTTTGCTCGTACTTTTTTCGCAGTTCCGGCATGATCTGCAGCGGCGTATGCACGGAATAGTGCGAGAGGTACAGCAGGAACGGCTGATTATAATGTTCGTCGAGGAACTTCAGCGATTCGTCGGTGAGTCGTTCGGTGAGGTATTCCCCCTCCGGGCCGTCTGTGAGATTAGGGAAGTTGTAAGGTGAGAAGTATCCACCGGCCCACGGACCGCCTGCCTCATGGCCGGCAATGTTGATGTCGAATCCCTGATGCTCGGGCCAATAGGGTTTCGTACCCAGGTGCCACTTCCCGGCAAAAAACGTGGTGTAGCCGGCCTGTTTTAGTGCCTCGGCTAATGTGAGCTCCTCGAGGGGAAGGTGACGACGATAGGCCGGGTTGCCCGGTCCGCCGATCCACTGGGTTATATTGTTGCGGGCGGGATATTTGCCTGCCATTATACTTGCCCGCGTTGGTGAGCAGACCGGGCAAGCTGCATAGGCATCGGTGAAGCGCATACCATCAGCGGCAAGCCTGTCGATATTGGGCGTCTCGTAAAAGCTGCTACCGTAACAGCCGGCGTCCATCCAGCCCATATCGTCGATGAGGATGAAAACAAAGTTGGGCTTTTTCGC
>CAZWKM010000360.1:0-2530 GCA_964634165.1 uncultured Pirellulales bacterium
CCTTCATCGGGAAGATGCAGATTCTCTATGCGAGACTCGGCGCCATAGAGACGATAGACATTGCGGATGTAAGGGAACTCGACGTTCGGCGTGTTCTTGGTCCAATCTTTGCCGTCGGAGATTAGCAACTGGGGCCGAGGCGCAGCCAGAGCGGCGATGTCCGCATTGTTCGTCTCGTGGATATCGCTTTTGTGGATGGGCATACCGCTTTCGCAGTTGCACCCGCCGAAGAAGTGGGCCGAAACCATCACCGTGGGAACTGAAACGGCAATACGGTCATCCACAGCAGTTAAAAGAAACGATTGTGTCCCCCCGCCCGAAGCACCCGTTACACCGATGCGCTTAGGATCCACGTCTTTGAGTGAAGTAAGAAAGTCGATGGCACGGATACTGTTCCAGAGTTGTAATTTAAGGACCTTCGGGCGTCTGTGCTGCCAGCCGGCTTTTTTCCAGTCGCCCCATCCGACCATATCGTAGGCGAAAACAACAGCGCCCATACGCGACAGCGTTGCGCATCGTCTCTGCATATTAGGCCGAAACCGTCCGTAGTTATTGGCGCTGCCGAAATGCCCATGGGGACAAAGCACAGCCGGAAAAGGCCCCTTGCCCTTGCGAGGACGATAGCAACTTCCCGTAACAAAAACGCCGGGCAAACTCTCAAACGCCACGTTTTCAACCGTGTAGCCATCGTATTCACGCTTGCTGTAAATGATAGGATTCAAAGCGCACTTCTTGGGCATTGGCAAAAGCTCAGCCCCACGGAGGATGCCTTCACGAATTCTTTTGGCCCGCGTTTTCCATTCGGCCAAATTGGAATAACTTCGGGCAAATCCGGCGAGCTGCTCTTTCGCCGCCTCCTCACTGTGATAATGCCCCTGGCAAAGCTGAGGTTCCTTGCCCCACTCTGCCAGCGGCTTTACCTGAAATGTCTTAACAACATTGCCATCACTCCAGAGAGGCGAGAGCAGAATAGCAATTTGCACATTGCCTTTGGCGTTTGGCAATCGGAGCACAAGTCGTCTGACGCCTTTATTAGTTTTCTCGGGCGGCTTCTGCTCGGCTGACTCAACCACAAATTCCGCACCGGCGGGGGAAAGCACTCGCGCAATCAGTTCTTTGTCCTTGAGAGTAAGTGTTGCGACTCCTTTTTTCTTGACGGTGATTTTCGCATCGGTCGTCATACCCCAAATCAGTTCGCAAGGCGTTCCTATCTCGAACTCGTCCTGAATGAGCACAGCACGTCTGTCCTGCACCATTGCAACGCCCCGTGTCACCTTCTTTGCAAATTTTTCGTAGGCGCCTGTCAAATCGACAAGGACAAAGGCAGAGGACTTTTTTGTTTCAAACTTGATAAACCTCGACTTCGCTAACTCATCCTGGTCTTCGCCGCCTAACAACGGGATATTGTGACTTTTTGAATTCAAACGGTAATAGGACCAGCGCTTGCCACCTTTTTTTCTATCCCAGTAACCCGGCAAATTGTAGTTGTCCGAGCCAAGGTCGCGTGCCCATCGAACGCCGAGGGCATCAAGCTCGAAGTTGCCGAGGTCGAGATGGCCGTGACTGACCTGGTTGTAGCCGGCCTTGACACCAACAAACAGTGCTTCGGGGTCGTCCCACGCGCTGCGGAACACCGCCACTTCCACTGGGCCGCGGAAATAGCGGTCAAGGTCTTTCGATGCGGGCTTCTTCTTCGGAGCAGGCACGTACCAGACCATGTGCTCGGGGCTGGCGCTGCGTTTGGCAAGCATCGCATGCTCCTCGTCCGCGTAAAATGAATTATTGTAGGCACGAGCGAGCCAGAACAAACACGGCATAGGCCTCCTCGTGCTTCTTTCCCCAACGTCGGCCAGGTTCAGATACAGTCCGGTCGGGCCGGTCGTATATATCGGGAAGTTTCCGGATTCAGCCAGGCCCTTGATTTGCAGGAGCCCGAAGTCTTTTCCCAGAGCGGTCTGAAGCGCCGTCAGGCCGTAAGCCGTGTAACGCGTGGCATAGCTCCAGTAACCGGGACCTTCCCCCCACGCACCATCGGGGCCGTAGCTCGCTAGCGCCCGCGGCAACGACCGAACCGCAGCAGGAACAATCTGCCTGGCGTACTCCGGGTCGGTTTCTGCAATCGCCAGAGCACCTATCAGCAGTCCGCTATTACACACCTGGTTCCAATTAAATTCGGTTCTTGTCCAGTCAGCGGCCTTGTCGCCGGAATAGGCTGCGATGCCAGGTTTCATCCCGAGTTCGATAAGACCAGACTTAATCTTATTGCGCGTTTGCTCGTCCATATAGTGATATAGCCAATCATAACCGACGCCGACGGCGTGTGACATTTCAGCCGTATCGAGAAAGTGCGATGGATTCCAGTCCTTGAACGCGCAGACCGCCAGCAGATTTTCCACCGCCTTGTCAGCATACTTCTCCTCGCCCGTCCACCCATAGGCTAAGCCCATGTGGTAAATCCGGTGAAGGCACGCTCTGCTGACAGAAAGAAGCCTCGGCCCAATCTTTTTGTAAGTAAGCACCGGCCTTTTGC
>CAZWKM010000361.1:0-2528 GCA_964634165.1 uncultured Pirellulales bacterium
GTTTCGCCGGTAACGGCATCGAGTGCAACGACTATTCGCACATCCGCCTCGGCGGGCTTGAGGTTGCTTTCGGCGCCCTGTTCGTAAATGCCTTTTTCTATAAGCTGCTGTTTCTCTCTGGCGGCGGCATCTCTCTGGTCAGAGGTTGGTGCGCTTTCGACGAAGAATACAGTGCCGTCGGAGATAGTAATGGAGATATTGGGAATACGTTTTCCGCGATAGGTCCAGAGGGTTTTGCCGGTATCGGTGTCCATTGCGAATACGGCATCGCCACCCATAAGCCGCTTGGTCAAGGCGTTTTGGGGGCTGCGATCGCCTGGACTAATGTGAGGGAAATCAGCGACCGTATGCCAATTGGCACCGGAGCGTTGGAAACCTCTTCGGGCATTTTCATCGGGCGTGGGGTATCTCGATTTCCAGATTGCCCCATATTCGGTTTTAAGGGGCATCGCGGCTGTGCCAAAGAGAACGTCACCGACACAGGCGATATATCCCCAGCGACGCTGGCTGCCATCATCAGAGGGGGGCAATTCATAAGTGCGGATAGTTTTACCAGTGGCGGGGTCGAGACAATAGCACTTGTTGTAGGCAGCTATATACAGGGCGTCCTTGGTGAGAGCAAGATTGCCGCCATCGACATCGACGCGGACACGAACAGCACCGGGAATCTCCCTCTCCCACAAAAAGGTGCCGTTATAGGCATCGTACGCCATAATGACTTCTTCGCCTTGAATAAAGAGGCGACCATTCATTGAAACGGGGCTTCCAGCTCGGGCGTGGCGCTCGACCATCTTTTGTGGCCCCGGCTCTCCGAACCACAATACTCCAAACGGACCTTTTACCAGTTGGTCATCAGAACTTGCGGTATTTTGAGGATTACCGTAGAGCTGCGTCCAACTGCCGGCCTCCTTCAATTTCCCCCGCACAAACTTCTTCCAGAAAATTTTATTGCTCAGGAATCTCCTGTAGCTCAGGAAAGACACTCCTCCACAGGGCCGAAGAACCCGCCTTCTCTCTTTCTTCGACGACGCCGTCCTGCCTGATATCAGCATCCCATCAGATACAACCAAATTGGCGAAGTAGTCAGGAAGACTGGAAATGTCCCAGGGCTCGACGACCACTCTGGTCCCTAATAGTCCTGCCGCCTCCAGCTTTTCTCGGGCAAAGTCAAGTTTCTCCCGGTCCTTTTCGATTCCAATGATTTGCAGTTTGGTTCGCTTAGCCAGCTCAAACGCCAGCCGGCCCCGGCCGCAGTCCAGCACAAGGCAGTAACCCTTATCGAGAGATGTTTCTTTTACAATTTTTTCCGCTGCTGATTCATAGAGTGCAGTAGCTTTGTCTTTAGGATAGGGTTCAGGATTGATGGCCATTTTGATATCTACGCTCTGATATACCTCTTCTTCGCCGAAGCAGTAGATTGGGCCCTTGTCGGTACTTACGAACAGTTTCCCATCCGAGGCGGCCAGACCAACCGCCCTCCGTAAGGAGTCCATAGGACTGCCGGATACATCCCCTTTCCAGGTTTCCTTACCGGTTTGTGCATCAACACCAACGACTAACCCTTCGCCGCCTGCGAACAGAACATCGCCGGCCATAATCAATGAACACAGTCCTTTTCTGGAATAGCGCCATGTAAAGCTGGAACCCCTTAATCGCCTTTCTTCTGCAGCCAGCTCGCTGATTCTGCGGGTTATCCGGTCAATCTGCTGGTTCGTCTCTTCGATGGTTTTTTCATCGGCGCCTTTGAGCTTCTTTCTCAGCTCCGAGAGCTGTTTTCCCAGCTCTTTACGCTCTTTTTCCGACTCGTTAGTTTTGTTCACGGCCTCGGCATACACGGCCCGGTTGATACCGTAAATGCCGTCCCGGGTCAGAACGTAGGAGAAATCTCGCGTAAGGACCATATCAATTCCGGGAAACCAGGCGAAAGCATCACCCTCGGGCTCGCCCGTTTTGCCGTCGTAGATAACTTTGTGTGGAATGTCCATAGGCCCGACACGGTCAGGCATATCGACTCCAGCGATGAGCTTGTCACCGTCGAGCATGGCCCAGGTTCCGCCGCGCCGGCCAGCAGAGGCGTAAAAAAGGAACTTTCCAGTCTTGCGCTCAAAGCCGGCAGGCATGGCCCTGCCGGAGGGAACATAGAGGACGTCTCTGGATGCGACCAGGTAACCATGGGGCGATATGCCCCCGTATTGCAATTCGTGGGCACGGTCGCCGATTGTATCATTTTTCCAGATGACCGCTCCGTCACCGGCGCCCAAGGCACAAATGTATATCCCTTCGAATGGGAAAACGCCTGCAGCGAAATAAACTTTTCCCTCATCAACAAGAACGCTGGTTCTGACCGGCCATAACGAAATCATTCTACCGTTGCCAATGACCTTTTCATCGCTGGGACCGGCACGGTATTTCCAGATGAGCGAGCCGTTTAGGGCATCGAGGCAATAGACATAGCCGTCATCGGAACCGAAGTAAACCCGACTGTCGGCGACCGTCGGAGCAAACCTGACCGGCCCTTCCGTGAAGAA
>CAZWKM010000362.1:0-2508 GCA_964634165.1 uncultured Pirellulales bacterium
TCTGCAATGGCCTGGCCGAATGGAACCGCAGCCATCGGCCCGCTGCCGGTTATTATAAATCTGTCCCGTTCAACGGGAACACCGGTATATATAGCACCGGCCTGTTGAAGTCTTTCTCGTTCGGACAAGAAGCTGGTCGCTCGAACACCATTGAGCACACCGGCATTGGCCAAAACCGTAGGCGCTACGCAAATTGCCGCAAGAACTTTTCGCTTATGCGCTGCCTCGCGGGCGATACCCAATGCAACCGGGCTGTCAAAATATTCAGCCGCTCCCGAACCGCCTATAAAGATTATCGCATCGTAATCATCGACCCTCACCTGGCTCACGAGAATCCTTGCCTCGGCTATGTTTCCGAACATACCCCTTATAACTCCTGTCCTTGAACTTGCTATAACCGTCTCAACTCCCGCCGCATCAAGAACACGCTTTGTTTCGAAAAGCTCCTCATCGCGAAAATTCTCCCTGGCGGTAATCAACACCGCTCTTTTTGGCTTTGGGCGCTCCGTCTTGCGAGCCTCCTTTTCTTCTTCACCCCCTTCCGGCACTGCCTGCCCGGCCGGGTAACCAACGCAGATTATATAAAGTGGCTCGAGGTTTTTCGGCAGCCTGCAAACCTTGCGGACACTTCTTATGTCAAAACCGCCGATTGTTACAGACCCCAACCCCAAACAGACCGCCTGCAACTGGATATTTTGGGCGATGTGCCCGGCTTCCAACAGCATATATTTTCTGGCCTCTTTGCGGAATTTGGCCGCAAGCTTTCTTTCTGAACCTGCAACGATAATGTCACACGGAGCGTTGACTACCGCCCCCAGTCTGCCGCGCACATCCTGATTTAAGGTTTCTTCCAGACTGTGTTGGTCCGGACGGTAAACAAACAGCCCCTCCGGCGTGGCAAAATATAACTCTATCGGATAAATCGCCCCCGCTGATGGCGCCGTTCGCAAACCTTTTTGCGGCTCTGTTATGCCCTGGCCGGCCCAGGCCAACTGGCCAATCTGTATAAACTTGAGCGGTTGGCCGGTAAACTGGCGCACACTTCGCCGCTTGGCCAGCGCCTGCTCGAAACTGAGCGGCCCTGTTAACTTCGGCTCGGTAAGCTGAACTATTTTAAGCGCCCGCTTGCGCGGCGAAACCCGGGACCTGTACTGCCCCAAGCAAACGATGGCAAAACCAGCTAAAATTATTATAAAAATTGCCAGACGTTTCATTTTTTCAATCCTCCAAATAAGTTTTTGGAACGGCCGATTGTAATTAGTCGTTAGTTAGTATTTTGCGTATAGTTTTCTTTTCCTGTTCACTATTCACCAACGACTATTCACTACTACTACCTCAGTCCTCACTTTTCTCGATAACTGTTACCACGCCTTTTTTGGCGTGCTTATAAATCAAATGAAGGTTCCGCAAATATATCAAGGTGTTCAGTGAAAAGCCGAGCATAAGAACAGGATTTTTTATGTGAATAAAATATATTAGGCTTATCCAGCTGCCCACTAATGAAAGGTACCAAAAAATCCTTGGCACATGGGACTTTTTCTTGTATTCGCTGACTATCCATTGAACGACAAACCGGGAAAAGAATATCAACTGCCCTATAAATAATATCGTCGTCCAGATGGGGTCAGCAGCAATTGGCTCAATCACATAGGTTTGGAACGTATTAGTTATGATTTCGAACATAGTTTTTCTCCAATTTTGGGCCCCATTCAGCAAACTATTCATTACATCATAAACAAATCTCTGGTAAAATCAAAGAAACCCAGTGTAAATATCGACATATTATTGGGGCTCCATTATATTGGCAATTTTGTAAGACCGTTGTTTAAGTAACGTATTCAGGCGATTTCAATGGCTTTATCGCACAGACAAAAACTAACTATAATCTCATTACTGCTCTATTGGCCCACCATTTTTATCCTTGCGCATATCCGCGTCCCGCAATCGGTTCTTGAAGCCGGCGTGTCCGATAAGAGTCTTCACTTCCTTGCCTATCTGATTTTGGTTTTTCTGCTGTGGTTCGCAATCCGTCCTGACAGGACGGTAAACTGGCGTAAAGCCGCCGTTTGGTGGGTGCTCTTAGTGATTGTTTGGTACGGGGTCGCTGATGAATTGCTTCAGGGCTATGTCGTGGGACGCAACTGCGATGTTATGGATTTTTTCGCGAACCTGACAGGTGTGCTTGCAGGCCTAATTCTGTTTACGTTTCTTACCTTTTGGCCTGCCTTACTCGGAGTAACAGCCATTACTATCTTTGTTTCAACAAATCTGACGCAGGCGAACCTCGCTGACTTGCTGCCGGTAACAAACGCAACGTTTCATCTGTTTGCCTACGCATTTTTTACTATGCTGTGGATTCAAAATATGCATCTTTTCATATCGCTAAAAGCCCCGAAACCCAAATGGCTGATAACGGCATTAGCTCTGCCGGCAGGTTTTTTATTAGCTGTAAAATTATTTTCCGTAATTTCCGGCAAAGATTTTGAAGTATGGGATGTAATCATCTCC
>CAZWKM010000363.1:0-2501 GCA_964634165.1 uncultured Pirellulales bacterium
TAGCACCAATTTGTTTTGCGGCTTCGAGTGCTTTTATGATACCGGTATATTCGGCTACGTTGTTGGTAGTCCGGCCGATGAAGAAGGCCTTTGCCTGTAATTGATTTCCGGCGTGGTCTGTTAAGACAAAGCCGGCGGCGGCTGGACCCGGGTTGCCTCTGCTGCCGCCATCTATGTAAGCGATTACTTCGTTTCTCGTATCCTGCATGTCGTATTTTGATTTCCGAGCGTCAAGCGCCAGGTATCAAACATCCCCTTCGGTTCCAAGCACAAGTATTCTTGTGCAGTTGGGACAGCGGATTATATCATCTTTGCTCATAAGCAAATTGACAGACTCGGCGGTGATGCCCATAAAGCAGCCTCCGCAGGTATAGCTCTCTGCTTTCCCCCCCTGCTGGTCAATCACTGCCATCGCTTCGCCGTCGTATGTTTCGGCGACGCGTTTGAAAACCTGGAGCGGCCCGTCCGGTATGGTCTGCGCAACCTGGTCCCATTCAGCCTGGATTTCTTCGATTTCGGCCTGGTATTTAGTTGCCAGGAGCTCGGTTTCTTTTCGGGTCTGCTCAAGAGTCTGTTTTCGCTCGTCTATCTGGCTTCGTATTTTTCCGCTTTCGTCTTCGTCATCCTCAATATCTCTCAACAATTCCAGAATCTGGGTTTCGATTTTGGAATTATCGGCTTTTGTCGTATTAAGCTGTGTGAGGACTGCGGCATATTCCTTGTTTGTTTTTGCGGTATTGAGTGATGCCCTTAACCTGGCTATTTGTTCGTCCCTGGTCCTGAGCTCCAATTCGAGGCGGTCGGACTGGATCTTGGTTAGCTGAATCTCTTCGGTTTTGGCTTCGAGGGCATTCTGGAGGCTTCTGATTTGATTTTCCTGGATAATTACATTTCTTCTACATCTTGCAAGTTTTGCCTTGGCGGCCCGCAGGCGATTTTCAACACTTTGAAGTTTTATCAACCCATTCAATACAGGTCCCATTTGTGCTCCTTCGCCGGCTCTAAAATTTTTTAATCTTTTATTATGCTCCTTTATATTTCAGTCTGCAACAAAAATTTTTTGTTTTTTCTTTTGGGGCGGCTGACTATATAATTGCTGCGTTATGAAAAAGCTGTTGAGAAAGCTCATTTGCGCCGAGACTACCGCCCAGAAGGGCGAATTGGCTGCGGCAGAGATAATTTCAGCCGAACTTGGCCGGTCAGGGATAGATTCCCGGATAGATAGCTGGGATGGAACCAGGGCAAACATTACCGCACAGGTACCCTCGGCCGGGCACAAGCGAGCACTTCTATTTGCCTGTCATCTCGATGTTGTCGGGGCCGGCGAAGCAAGCTGGAAATACCCTGCCTTTGCGGCGGTCGAAAGCGATGGCAAAATTCACGGCAGGGGCTCGGCGGATATGAAGGGCGGGATTGCCGCAGCCGTTACTGCTATCGGCCAGATTGCCGATTCCGGGATGAAGCTGCAAGGTGATATTGTACTTTTTGGCGCTGCGGGTGAAGAGACCGATAGCTGCGGGACGAAGAGATTCGTTCGCAACTTCGGCGGGATGCCATCACTTGCCGGCGTGATTATCCCTGAGCCGACGGATTTTGAGATTATCACCGCGCATCGAGGAATGTTGTGGCTTAAAGTTACAACCAAAGGCAAGGCCGCGCACGGCTCGACGCCGCAATTGGGGGTAAATGCGATAGCTTCGATGAAGGCCCTCTTAGGCGAGCTGGAAAATTACAGAATTCCCTTCGAGCCCCACGAGCTATTGGGCGGGTGCTCTATGAGTATCAATACAATCGCCGGCGGTGAAGCGATTAACGTTGTTCCGGACAAGTGCGATATCGGGATAGATATTCGCACTTTGCCTGCGCAAAATCGTCAGGCCATTATTGCCGATTTTGAAAAAATCTTTGCGAAATTAAAGCAAAAGAATTCTCAATTCGATGCAGAGGTGGCCATTGTGCGAGAAGTTGAGGCGTTAGAAACTGACGGAAGCTGTGATTTTGTCAGGGACTTTTGCTCCGCTGTCGGAATCAGTGAAACCAGGGCTGTCGGTTTTACCACGGACGGGCCTCATTTTGCTTCGCTGGGCGCACCGGTGGTAATTTTCGGGCCGGGCAACCCGGAACTATGCCATAAGCCGGACGAATACATTGACATCGGCGATGTAGAAAAGGCGGTCGAGTATTACAAAAATATCATTTTGAAATTCCTGTCCTGACTTATGCCCTCCAGCAAAAACGAATCAAAAATCCACTTCAGCCTCCGTCCCAAATCAGCCGATTATCAAAAAGGCCCTGTTATAAAAGACCAAAGAAAGTGATAGGAATAAAATGTCCTACGTTGAAGCGATTTTAGCGCTGTTTGCCATTGTTGACCCGATAGGCAATATCCCGATATTGCTCCATATTGCCGAGCATACGCCCAATGGCCAGAGCCAGAAGGCCTTCAATATCGCTGTGGTCGTCGGCGTGCTTATCCTTCTGGTTTTTTCATTTGCCGGCAA
>CAZWKM010000364.1:0-2495 GCA_964634165.1 uncultured Pirellulales bacterium
CCTGTACGATGCCGATGAAAATCTGATAGACAGTATCAGCATTAACGACCAGGTCACCGACGTTTCCTACGGTCGTTACCCCGATGCCGGCGATACCTGGCGGTTTATGGGTTTTCCCACGCCGGGAGCGCAAAATAATGCTGGGTACCTGGGTCAGGTTGCCGACACGGAATTCAGCCACAATCGCGGCTTTTACGATGAGGATTTCAACGTTACGATTACCTGTGATACGCCGGGTGCCGCTATCCGTTACACCACGGATAGCAGTGCCCCTACCGAGACGCATGGTGACCCGTATGTCGCTGCTATTCCCATCGAGGGGACTACATGTCTGCGGGCGGCGGCGTTCAAGGCGGGTTATCTGTCCAGCAATGTAGATACCCACACCTATATCTTTATCGATGATGTCATCGAGCACCCCGATATGTCCACGACGATAACCCAGGACCCCGTGTGGGGTCCGCAGATGCATGACGCCCTACTGGAGATTCCTACCATTTCCCTGGTATTGCCTCATGCCATTCCAGTTGATGCGCAACAAACGGAAGTGGAAACCTCAATCGAAATGATTTTCCCCGACGGCAGGGACGGTTTCCAGGCAAATGCCGGCGTCGAGCACTTTGGAGCCCATGCGTACGAACATTACCCGAAAAGGTCGATGCGTATCAGTTTCAAGAGCATCTATGGCCCCAACAGGCTCAAATTCGATATCTTCAGTAATTGCCCTTATGGAGGAGACGACGCTGCCGACGAGTTCGACCAATTCCTTTTAAGGGCTGGTTCGCACGATACCCTCTTCTGGACCAATCCGAACACCGGTTCCGGAGGAATCTACGTTCGAAACCGTTGGATTTACGACCGGCAATTGGAATTGGGTAACCCAGCACCGCGCGGACGTTTCGTACATGTGTACATCAACGGCGTTTATTGGGGACAGTATCATCTGATGGAAAGGCCCAACGCACCCTTTATGGCTTCCTATTTCGGCGGCGACAAAGAGGACTATGACATCCTGAAGTCGGGCGCTATTCTCGACGGAAACATAGATGCCTGGAACGCCATGACCGCGTCAACCGGAAATTACCAGAACCTGCAGCAATACATGGATGTCGTCAACTATATCGACTATATGCTCTTGAACTTCTACGGGGGAAACAACTGGGATTTGAGCCCCAGTTACAACTGGATGGCGGGCAGAAAACGCGAAACAGGTCACACATTCAAGTTCTTTTGCTGGGATAACGACATGATCTTGCGGACCGGCTTGAACACTAATATCGTCGGCTGGGGTGGGCCGGGAAACATGTGGAACTCAATTGTGCAGCACGATGAGTTCAAATTATTGCTGATCGAGCGGATACAAAAACTATATTTCAACGACGGCATACTCACCCGCGATCGGGTTCAGGGGGATCTCACTGAATTGGGCTACAGCATCGAAAGAACCATCATCCCCGAGTGTGCCAGATGGAACGAATGGGACGGTTCAGGAAGCTACACCCCGGATACATTTCAGCAGCATCTCGACTGGGTCAAATACGATATCGGTGATGAGAGAACCAACGTGGTTATTGGTCAAATGCGCAGCGCCGGCATGTTTCCCAGTATCGATGCTCCTACGTTCAGCCCTCATGGCGGCGAGATTTCCCCGACTGAGCCGCTGTCGATGACGGCTCCGGCCGGAGTGATCTGGTACACTATCGACGAGGCCGACCCGCGGGTCATTGATGGTGGTGGCGGTTCGTCAACGACGATGCTGGTGGACGAGGAGAAAGCCAAGACGGTGCTTATTCCCACCGAAACTGATCCCGGTGATGACACGTGGAGAAGTGATTATGGTTTTGATGATGGCACGTGGATCAGCGGCAGCGGCGGGGTGGGCTACGACAGAGGTTCTGGTTACAATAGTTACATCGACATCGACGTCAAAACACCGATGGATGAGGTGAACACATCCTGTTACATCCGTATTCCCTTCACGTTTGCCGGTGACCCATACGATTTCAACTATATGGTGCTGAAGATGCGTTATGACGATGGTTTTATCACCTATCTTAATGGTACGAAGGTGGAGGAGATCAACTTTTCCGGAGAGCCGGAGTGGAACTCCGAGGCCATTACCTACCGCGAGGCAACGGCTGAGTTTGACAACTTCGATATTAGCACCCACCTGGGCGAGTTGCAGATGGGCAATAATCTGCTGGCTATCCACGGTCTGAACGACGCATTGACCAGCTCCGATTTTCTGATGTGTATCGAGTTGGAAGCCGGCGAGAACATACCTGACGATGTTTCCGATAGTGCAATTGAATATACCGGTCCGATCAACCTTACGGAAAGCACGTGCCTGAAGGCCCGGGCGCTAAGCGGCAGTACCTGGAGCGCGCTTAACGAAGCGACTTTTGCCGTCGGCCCGGTCGCTGATAACCTGCGCATCACAGAGATGATGTACCATCCGCAGGACACGGGCGACCCAAACAACGATCCAAATGCGG
>CAZWKM010000365.1:0-2475 GCA_964634165.1 uncultured Pirellulales bacterium
GATATTTTTGGAAGTTTATTCTTGACGGATAAATACAAATAGGTTTTATTTACAGGCGAGGGTGATGAAGAACGCGGAATTTGTCGGGCTGTAGCAGCTTATAAAAAAGAGCTTGCGTATTTTATAGGACGGTAAAAATATTTATACTTTAGTTTCTTGGAAAGGATTGAATAATGCGAATTGTCAAACTTTCGGTGGTTTTTCTTGTATGTGCCTGTGTCGTGCTGATAAATGGTTGTGGCCCGGAGCTGCAGGACCTCAGAATTCAAAATGCCGCACTGAACAAAAACAAAGCGAAGCTTGAGAGTGCACTGGACGCTGCAAAGCTAAAACTTGGACAGTTAGAAGGACAACTTGCTTACGCTAAAGAACGCGCCGGTATCGATGAAGGTGCGCTGAAACAACAAATTGCCGCACTTCGGGAGGACATAGGAAAGAAGAAGGAATTGATTGCTTCAATGCAGCAGCGGTTGTTTGGCGGCGCGATGCTACCGGTCGAACTTAGCATTATGCTGGAGGAGTTTGCCGAGCGCGAGGAAATGGTTACCTTCGACCCGAACCGGGGCATAGTGAAGTTCGAGAGTGATCTGCTTTTTAAGAGCGGCAGCGACGAGGTGATGCCTGCAGCGGTCCAGGCCGTTAAATCGCTTTGTGGAATCCTGAATACCGAAGAAGGCAAAAAATTTGATATTATAATTGCCGGTCACACAGACGACCAGCCGATTCGGTATTCGGTCGCAAAGCACCCGACCAACTGGCACCTGTCGGCCCACAGGGCAATATCCGTGCTGAATGTGATGGTGAAAAGTAATATTGTTTCGAAGCGGCTGAGCGCACGAGGCTTTGGCGAATTCCGGCCGATTGTGCCGAATGAACCTGGCAACAAAGGCAATCAACAAAACAGACGAGTCGAGATTTACATTGTCCCCCAGGGAATGTAGTCGTGGTTCGTTGTTAGATTTACGACTCGTAAGGGGACGCCATTTTGTCCCGCACCAATTAGGTGTGAGCCTGGGCTCAATTGGTGCGGGATTGGAAAACGGGAACATAGGTGCGAGGTACGAGCACCCGCATACGAGAATGGCAGAGCGCACTTTAATTATTATCAAGCCGGACGGCATACACCGGCATTTGGCTGGTGAGATAATCGGGCGATTTGAAAAAAAAGGCTTCAAGCTCGCTGCCGCAAAATTTATGCAAGTCTCCGAGAAGCCGGCCCGCCAACTCTATGCCGTTCATCAGGGCAAACCCTTCTTTGAAGGTTTAGTAAAGTATCTCTCTTCGGCACCGGTACTCTGTATGGTCTGGGAAGCGGAGGGTGTTATAAATATGGCGCGCAAGATGATGGGGGCGACTTTCGGCTACGATGCTGAGCCGGGCACTATTCGGGGGGACTTTGGCTGTTCAAGAGGATACAACCTCGTTCACGGCTCGGACAGCACCGAATCGGCTGAGCAGGAAATCAAGCTATTTTTCAGGCCCGATGAAATCATCGACTACGAAATAGCTGATGCAGACTGGCTCTACGGCAAAAACGATTAGTGCGAAAAGGCGACACTGAGCTATATTTTTTCGCAGGTCAGCAAAATTGGGACTAAAATTATCGTGATTTAGCGGGAAATAGGGTTTTTCGGGTTGTTCTTCGGGGGCAATGTTGATTTTTGGGGTAAAAACGGGGGTTGGTTTGTCAAGTTGTGGGGTTTGGGTAAAATAGGCAAGAAAAAAACGCTCAAAAACGTTCGAAAACGTTTGAAAATATTCGAAAACGTTTGAAAATATTCGAAAAGTTGTGTGAAATATTCGAAAATATTCAAAAACTTGAGCAGTTTTTTTAGCTTAACATTGTGTTAACTTATGCGACATGGGTAAGGGGTTTTTGGACGCAAATTTCACAGGGGAAAAATCAAAAATTAAAAGTCAAAAAGCAAAACGACAAATCAAAATTCAAAATTAAAGGTTAGGAAATGGCCGCGAAGAGGCACGAAGGGGCACAGAATAGGTGGTTATCAGAACATCAGGGAATCAGGGCGTAGGGTATCAGGGAATCTGGGGATCAGGTAGATGGATTGGCACGGATTTTGTTTGGCCGCAAAAAGGCACTCGTGCTACGTAGCGAGTACTTCGCAGAATAGTACAAAAAGCACAAAGAAGAAGTAGGCACAGATTTATTTCGTCGCTCGTCGCTCGTGATTTGATGCTCGATACTCGTCGCCCAAAAACAAGCGGGGCCTATACCGAACTAATCGGTATAGGCCCCGAACTGGTGCAAAGCATTATGTCATTCCCGCGCAAACGGGAATCTACATAGCTCGTCTCAACGCCGATTACGGCCACAGAACCTCGTCAAGCCACCATACCGCCAGCTCAGCAAAGTCCTTGAAGTCAATCTTCATATCCTCGTACAGGTTGACCTGCGGATCAGCTGGTAACGGTTCAGAACTGTGCAAAAGCATTACGTCTTCAAAAGTCACGTAG
>CAZWKM010000366.1:0-2474 GCA_964634165.1 uncultured Pirellulales bacterium
AAGTCAGTTAATCCCTACATTGTCCTTTTCCTTCGAAGCAACAGGCAGCCAAGTCCAAGCAAACAAATTGTCATCGGCTCGGGAATGCAGATGGTATCAACGCGAACCCAATCAAGGAAAATCTGCGGTCCGGTCTGTACGTTCGGCAAAATTGTAAAGTAAATATCTTCCCTGTCGGGATTCGGCTCGATCTGCCAGCCGATGATATTCGGAGCCTCAAATATGGGATCGCTCACCGTTTCGCCGCCAAAAGTTGTAACGCCAGGGTTTACCATTCCACCGGTAAAACCTGCCTCAACCCAGATTTCTTTATAGGGCTGAGGTTCTGGTCGGTTGGGAATCTTCAACAGAACGGTAATTTGTTCGCCCAAAAAACCGCCGCCAACCCGGGCCCCGGCTGTAAGATCAATGTTGGCCTGTAGGATTCCTGAATAAGGGTTACCGTCAATCTCTGGAAATGCTAACCAACTCGTGATGTTGCCGGTGCCGCCAGTCGGAGTGACATAATCGGTGAACTCCCATACCTGATAGGTACTGCCGGGGTCGCCCGGGTTCCACGGGAGAACTGCCGACGCCGGGGCTGCAACAAACAATGCCACTGCTACTGCAAGAATTAATACCCTTTTCTTCATAATAGTCTTTTTCATAACTCTCATCTATATATCCTCCTATTCTCAGGCATCGGGCAGGATAAAGAGCTACCCGCTTTGCCCGTAACAATTATCGTTCCTTCTAAAGGCTACGACGTCTCCGCAGCCAGCCGACAAGGCCTACACCAATACTGCCCAGCAGAATAGCACCGGGAGCGGGAATGACAACCGCTTTGAACGCAACCGTCCCGTCGATAAATGGCGTGTTTCCTCCAGCGGTCGTGAAGGGAATGTGGATGTCCCGGACGGTGATTGTATGTGAACCAGGTGCAAAAACATACACGGCGGAACTGAATCGACCATCAGCCAAGGCCACATCCGGGTCGAAGGTATGCGGGGGCGAAGTAAACGGATCCGCAAGGCCAAGAACGTCCCAGTCGGACAGAGATGGGGTAGTCAGCACAAGAGAGCCATTGTCGTAGACCTCAAATACGTCGGTGACCACGGCCCAATCCGTGATAGTGAACTCAACCGGGTTGGGCGAATCCCAGGACCAGCTCCCTGTGAAAAAAGAGGGTGCGGTCATATTCTCATCGAGAATAATCCAGGTTCCGTCCAAAGGCATCGCCGGATTGCCGTGGAACAATTCGCCTCCATTCTGGCTTAGATTAGCCAATGCGCTCGTAGTTAGCATCAAAGCAAGCATTACAGAAATTGTTAAAAACCTTTTCATCGTTAACTCCTTTTTCTTTTCCGGCGAAAAACGCCAGAATCCCTTTTTCAAGGGTACGGTTAATAAAGAAGGTTAAACTTTCGGAGTGTTTCGCGAGAATACACTCTAAAAGTTTGAAAAACAATTCTCAGGTGAGCTCAGGAGGGCCTCGGGCCAGGTTGTTAAAAATGAATGCTGGTGAAAAATAAGTAAATTGCTCGACTCTCAAAGTTAGGCAATTGAGTAGCGAATTTAAGCTATATTGTTCTGATATGATTGCAGATGGAGATAGGAATGACATTGTGGCCTGCGGTATTCCAGCTAAACGGCGGAGCAGGCCTATGTACTGCGTGCCTTCAATATCACTACGCAGCCGGTTAGAATTTTCAAGGTAATACGGGTAAGTAAGCTCTGCATCGAGCTGCTGGGCGGTATGATTTCTATGGCTGAGACGCAGAGCCAATTGAGGTACGGCTTGAATTCCGGCCTGGCCTACCCATAACAGGCCAGCCAGAGCTGCCAGCCAGACCTTGCGGTCCTTAACCAGTGAAACGCAAAGGAACCCGGTTAAAACCATTAAGAGCGCTCCGGGTACAGCAGGCAAAGACTTTGCGCCAACAGGCAGAGCCGGCGAGCCCGTAAAAGCGGCGGGCGGCTTGAGAAATTCAGCGGCGACTCCGGCCAGGTGAGAATTACCGGATTCTATAGTGTGGGTGACATCGGCCACAAGGGGGACACGCGCATCTGAAGCAGGGGACACAACTGAAACAACAAGATTGCTGTTGCGATTGCTAACCGTCGGTGCAGCGTTTGCCGCCGAGAGCACAAGCAACGACAGCAACACAACCAACCCTTTACTCCTTTTTTCTACTACCACTTCCTCCGTCTCCTAAGAGGGAACTTCGTTGTCGAGCAAACAACTTTTAACTTTCGAGACGCTTCCGTGCGTGCCAAATATAACCTCCTCCTTGGAGGTTAATACTATGCTTTTACCAACAAGTAAATTGCATGTCAACAAAAAAATAAAAAAAAAACAAAAATTTTTCAAAAAATATTTTTCGTTGTGCGTGACGTGAAGAAAATAGGTTAGATTAGCACAAATGGCATAGACCAAAAGGGGTAAACCGGCATTGAGCTTTAGATTCTCGGTATATCGGTATAAAGGTGAGGGT
>CAZWKM010000367.1:0-2455 GCA_964634165.1 uncultured Pirellulales bacterium
GCTCTTATCTGTAACTTGCCCACATATTTACCGTACCGCCCTACTGATACAACCAGGGGCCTTTCATTTGGGTCACCAATTACCATCGCCTCATCAGATTCGGCAGGACAAACCAGACAATCTACAATTCCCCTCTCCGCAATAGAACGAATAATGCCGGCATCAGAATGGTTTAATATGAGGATGTTGACCGTTTGCAGGTCGGACCAGAGGACAAAAAGTTCACCGATTCGCTCTATCTGACCGGATTTTGTGTCAAAGGCCGCAACTGTTACGGCCACAGCCTTATTCTTTAGCGACAACTGTCTTGTAAATTTTGCCGGCACATTCACATCAGCCGGCCCACGAGCCCCGTTAGAAGTCTGCTCCAAAGCTGTGCGCCCCGTTCTACCGATTGTGGCAGTCGCCACAGGCGACTTACTTCTAACGGGGCGAGAACTTATAATATTAAAAACCGACCCAATACTATCCAGCAGCCCGAGATTTTGGGCTATTTCGATGTCCTTTTCGGCCAGATTGACCAAATCGTAATCAAGCCGGCTAAGCGCCTGAATTATTATCTGGAACTTGATTAAATCCTGCTCGCTGTCACCTTCTACAAACCAACCCGTATCGACAATCAACCTT
The DNA here is from genome assembly GCA_964634165.1 of uncultured Pirellulales bacterium. Classification (GTDB taxonomy): domain Bacteria; phylum Planctomycetota; class Phycisphaerae; order Sedimentisphaerales; family Anaerobacaceae; genus JAUVYQ01. The sequence continues at coordinate 628 of CAZWKM010000367.1, forward strand.
CTTTGTCTGGGCACGCTGTTAAAGACCGCCGGGCGTCTGTCAAGCCCCCCAAGCTGTCCGCCGGAACAGCCGCACGGCTTCAACGCTCCAAGCTCGTTGCCCGTCAGAAAAACCGTAAGCACATCGGTTTTGCGGACCAATCTTGCCGGCTGTTTCGCGGACTCATCTGGTACGCACGAGGTCCCCACCGCCAACACCGTTAGAAATAACACACCAATGACCCGTTTATTGGCTTTGGCAAGGATTTCTAATGGGGCCAACACACAAATGCAAGTTACTAATCGCATCATACCCCTGGTCAGCTTTTACCACGCACCGATTAGTGGACACCATTTTGCAACATTCGGCAAAACGCCCTTTATTGCTATTTGGGTACCTTTCTCGAATCATAGAACCCGCGACATCTAATTTGCAGTCTCTCGCCACCTTTTATTTTTACAAAAAACACATCCGTGAAAATCCTTTTTCCCCTTTCGGCAGCCGGCGGCGTTATCTCCAGCTCGAACTGATAACCACTGCGAACTTTCTCCTGACTCAAAACCTTTATAATACCTTTTTGTGGTGACGCCGACTCAATCTCGAAATCCTCATCATAGTTGTTGAATATCCAGACCTTCCTTTTCGTCGGCTTTTGCGGCTCAGCACGCAGAACGATAATCGACAATGGAGTAATCTTAAATCTCGGCCGCGTGTTAAAGGGAATAGTAACCGTACGGCATTCCGGATGAGTCAGGCTAATGCTGATACTCCCGTTCAAAGCTCTTCGCAGTTTTTCCATATCAACCTTGGCTTCAAGAACAAACTTCGTCTTTTTCACCGAAGCATCAAAATCTACGGTTATGGAATTGGCGGTCGATTTGAACTGCGTTATCGCAAACGGCTGATTGTCAAGACTGGTAAGCGTAATCTTTGGACAGCCGGCATTTGGGTCCTTAAGCGTAAGGTTCAGTCTCGCCGGCTGATAACTGACTTTCGGCACAATCCTGGCCTTTACGGTCAGTCTAACGCTCGGCCTTGCCTTATCGTTGCTGTTTACATACATATATCTCGTCAACCTACCGCGAAACCCGCCTGCACTAAACGTTACTATCACAGTCCCGCTTTCCCCTGGTGCATAGTCTTTCTTGTTCCCTTTTAACTTCGCCACGAAGCCGCAACAGGCCTTGACTCTCACGATTTTCAACAAGCCGTCCCCGGTGTTTGTAAATTTAAACTCACAGGAGTTGGTTGTCCTCTGACCAACTTCGCCGAAATCGTAAATCACCTTTTCAAAAGCAATTTTTGGCCCCTCGCCGCGATGCGTCGCAGCGGGCGGTTTATTGGCCTCAGCTACAGTTTTAGTTTTTACCGGACCAATCGTCGGCTCGTTGGGTCCGGCATCCTGCCGGACCAATACAGTCTTAAACTCTTCCGGCGCCTTCGCCTGCTCTTGACAGCCGGCTTGCAAGAGCAAAAGACAACCGACAACAAAAGTTGCCAAAATCAAACAATTGCGATTCATATTCTTATCTCCAGTTCTTATCTCCAGACAAAACTGTAATATGTAGTTTTCGGCTAACCAGAACGTCATTTTAACCAAAAACACATCTTAAAGCAAGGATTTTTTCATTAGAATTGCAGCAAGGGTGCCCGTCAAGATTGTAGGTAGATTTTTTGGAATTCTACCACCAATTTCTCAGCTAATAATGCCTGCTATCGCGATGTCATTCCCGCGAAATCGAAGTCGAATATCCGGCATCTGTTTGACGGAATCCGGCTTTAGACGGAGCAGAAATCCAGTCTCTCGGCGCCCGGGTGGCAGCCTCAAGCGCAGCTTGGGGATGGCTCC
>CAZWKM010000368.1:0-2439 GCA_964634165.1 uncultured Pirellulales bacterium
AACATTGAAGCCCGCGGCTTTTCCACCTCCCAGCCGATTCTCGCAAGGCCATCGCACACCACATCCCGCCGCGACCGGTACCTTTCATTTTGAACGATTATGTCCTCGTTACAATTTCGCAGCGCAATAATACCGGCTATCTGTATCGCCTGGAATATTCCGTAATCGTAATAGCCCTTTATCGTCGCAAGGTAATTAATCATATCTTTATTGCCTGCCACAAAGCCGATGCGAAAACCTGCCATATTGTATGGCTTGCTCATCGTAATAAATTCAACGCCGATGTCCTTCGCCCCTTTGACCGAAAGAAAACTCGGCGCCTTATAGCCGTCAAAACAGGTTTCCCCGTATGCAAAATCGTGAATCACCGCTATGCCGAACCGTTTTGCCACATCCACGACCGGCTCAAAAAAACCCTCGTCAACAGTCATTGCCGTCGGATTGTGCGGGAAATTGAGAATCAGCAATTTAGGCTTCGGATAAAGATTCTCACAGACCATCGCGATGTTATCTATGAATTTCTTATCGCAGCCGAGAGGAACTGATATTACATTCGCGCCGGCTAAAGCGACGGAGTAATTGTGAATCGGAAAAGCCGGGTCCGGCACAATCGCCGTATCTCCAGGCCCCAACATCGCCAGGCACAAATGGCTAAAGCCCTCCTTCGAGCCGATGCAGGCCAGCACTTCGGTCTCCGGGTCGAGCTGCACATTCCATTTTTGCTCGTATTTCTTTGCGATTTCTTTTCGCAGGCCCTTAATACCTCTTGATGCACTGTACCGGTGGTTCCGCGGGTCCTGCGCCGCCTGGCATAGTTTGTCCACCACGATTTGCGGTGCCGGGTCGGATGGATTGCCCATCCCCAAATCGATAATGTCCGCACCCTGCCGGCGCTTGGAAAGTTTTAAGGCATTCAATCGCCCGAACAAATAGGGCGGCAAGCGCTTTATTCTCTGTGCCGGCTCAATCCGTCTGTTAGAACCGGTTCTATCCATCTTAAATTCCATAATTTCCTCACCGTTCAAAATTCCTGCTACTTTCATCCCGTACCAAAACGGAACACGGCAAAGTGTCTTTTGGGTGCGGGACGCCGATATTCTATCACCTCGGTCGATACTTGGCAAAATCTCTTTTGTTTTGATTGCAGCTACTCGTTGGGACCCCGCCTTGCGGTCCGCAGTCCGCTTGTCCACAGGATGCCTTACGGCAGGGACGCCTTGCGGCGGACACCTTGCGGTGGAACCAAAAGCAGTTAGATAACAGGATGAAAATGTAATAAATAATGGACGCAACGTCTTATTTAAGTTAGACTTACGTGTTCTGCAAAAGGGCTTTTCAACACAGCGATATTGGATGCAATAAATATGAACTCGAAAGAGCGGGTCTCGGCGACAATGAATCATAGAGAGCCGGACCGTGTTCCGGTAATGTGTCAGCTTGCTCTTGGGCACTATTTCTTAAACTGCGACTATAGTCCTTCGCAAATCTGGTTCAATACCGAAACTTTTGCTAATGCTCTAATTGACCTGCAGCGAAGATATGAATTCGACGGCATCCTGGTGAACTTACCCGGCAGGCCGCCAAACTGGAAAGGTAAGCTTAAATCATACAAAAAGGTTGATAATACCGAATACCTTTATTGGAGGGACCCCGCCTTGCGGGAACCCAAATCAGGGCTTGAAACGGTCGTTCCGCCGGATGACAACCCGCATACGTACCGGGCGGGACAAATGCCTCTCGAACGCGCAGACTATAAATCGGTTGACCTCAGCAGCCCGGCTGCATATCGATTGGCCGGTTATGTCTGGAACACCTGGCATATTCCTGAACTCTGGGATATCGACCCGCAGGCCGACCTTTCCGACCCGACAGCTTATCCGCTGTCGTTCACAAGTGCTCTAAAGAAGGTCAAAGAGCTTGCTCCCGATGTTTCCGTGCACGCTGAAGTTTTCTCGCCCTTCACCCATCTTCTGGAGTTGTTCGGTTACGAACAGGCCCTTTTTGCTTTGATTGATGCGCCTCGGAAATGCCACGAAGTACTGGCCGCTTTCACACAACAGGTACTTGCGCAAATCAAATTGTACGTCGGCTGTGAACCTGATGCCATCCTTGTAAGTTCGGCTTTTGCCGGGGCCGGATTTATCAGCCGGGAGATGTATAAGGAATTCGTAGTTCCTTATGAAGACGAGGCCTTTCGAGCTGTCCGCAGCTCCGGTTTAAAATCTTATGTTCATACCTGCGGCGCAATCGGCGACCGTCTGGACCTTATGGCTGAAACCGCCGTTGATGGAATCGACACATTAGACCCTCCGCCGCTTGGCACCGTAGATTTTGCGGAAGCAAAATCAAAGTACGGCAATCGATTCTTTTTCAAAGGCAACCTGGACGCTGTAAACGAGATGCTGAATGCGGATGACCGGACGTTTGAGCAGGCCGTCA
>CAZWKM010000369.1:0-2437 GCA_964634165.1 uncultured Pirellulales bacterium
TATTCGCTTGTCTTTCGTGAACCGAAATCCCCGGGTAAATTCATTTCGCTTTCCCGCCCCACAGGCGAGCCAGCAACTCACAGACTTCAGGATCAATCTGGGATAACTCAAACTGCAAAAATGGATAATGATCGTTAAACCCGTAATACGATTCACTCATCTCCGCAAAGTATTCGGTTACGTTCAAGAGGGCCGGGTGCCGTACGTATTGGCCGTCGAAGCGGAGGACGCGGTCGTATTTGCTGTTCTCGAGGGCCTTTTTGTAGGCTTTGTTGAGGTGGGCGTGGTCTTTCGGGGGCAGCCGGTCAAGATAGGCGCAGGCGAGGTGATGGAGCAAGACCGAGGGCTGGAGGTCCTGCCATTGCCGGAAGTTGCGTGTGTTGCCGATTTCGACGGCGCGGTACTTGTCTGGGTTGAGCCCCTTTTGGCGGAGGTTGTCTTTGCTTTGGTGATACACGACGTACGGTACGGCGGGGTTGTTTCGTTCGAGCCAGATAGGTGTTTTCTGCAGGTCGGCAATGGCCTTTTGGGGGACGTATCTTTTGACGAGGTGCAGCTTATACTGGAGCAGCTTGCATGCCTCGTCGCCGTAGGGTCTCTGGTTCTGGAGCTTTGGGCCGAGATAGACTGTCCAGCCTTCGATTTGGCGCTTTTGATAGGCCGACGTTAGCTGATAGGACTGGGTGGAGGGCGAGGGGCACGTACCGGCAGCTGCGCAGACGGGGCGCTTTGCCCATCCAGCGGGCGGAAGATTGCTATCCATAAGGTCCACCAGTAACCTTTCACGCCGGGCGAGGTCGTCTGCGTCGACGCCCCAAAGGAGCTGATATGCAGCGTAGGTATTCGGGTCGTATTCTTTTAGCTCGGCGCGAACGAAGGGGTAGAAGTCGTTTACGCCGAGGAAGGCTTCGGAGTTTTCTGCCCAGAACTCACCCGGGTTGTTTAGGCCGTATGCCTTTGCGCCTTTAGAGTAGCGGCAGAGGACGGGGTCGTATTTTCCGGCTTTTTTGGCGTTGTCGTAGGCGGCTCTTACGAGGGAATTGCCGCGCCGGTTTTCGCGGCGAAGGTATTGATGATCATAGCCGTGGGTGAGCTCGTGGAAGACGACCCAAGGCTGGTGCAGGGCTCCTTTGAGGAAGGTTTTCGCTCGGCAGAACCCGGCCATAATGGTAACGTCCGGGGGTTTGTAGCCGTTTGCGATGAGCCAGCCGCGATGATGATAGGCAATGCCAATGGTATCGTATTCGAACCAGAGGGGCATCTTTTCCTGCATAACGGTCACTGCGGGCGCGGGGACATTAAGGCGAACCTGGTAGAGCTGCCAGCGGAAATGGTCCAGGGCGTCTTGCATCTGCTGCGGGTGGGCGGCGAGGTCCTTTTTGTTGATGTAAACAGTCCAGCCCTCGATATTCCGTATGTCAAACAAGTGATTGTATGAAGTGTCAGGCCTTTTGCCCGCTGCTTGCACCTTATCCTTTACTTGGTCTTTGCGTTTTCCTCGTACTTTGTCTTTTCCCTGCATGTTATCCTTTGCCGGTACTAATCCGTTCAATACCAGCATTAGAACAGCGATGACCAGCACACAAACTTTCAAATTCTGTTTCGAAGATAACGTTTGTGCCTGTGAAACAGATATCATAGTTATAGCCTCCTGACATAGACATAGTATGCACCGCGGCCCTGGCCATCTTCGTCAACAAGCCGGCTTTGCAGCTTCGCCGGCCCCGGCTTGAGATTGACCGAGAATATCACGGCCTTGTCGCCCGGTTTGACGGCTGTTGTTTGTTCGATGTTACCGATTTTCAACTTCACCCGGACCGCATTGATTGCCTTGCCGCCGGGAATCGCAGCGTTAATCGGTTGGTCCACCTCCTTCGGCCAGCGGCGCAATTGGAATTCGTAGCGCCCGGCGCGGGCTACGTCCACAGCCCAGAAACCGTTGGACTTAGTGGCCCGGCGAACCTGGGACTGATCGAATACCGGATAACCCATATTGGCATCGTGCCAGTCGTGACTGGTCAAGCAGGTGGGGTTTTGCGCATCGTGACCGAGCACAATAGGCACATACTCGTCACCGCGCCGTGATATTTGCCGCCACCATTTTTCGTATTCGCCGCGCAACCGCTCGACCACTTCGGGATGAGCGGCAGCTATATCATCTCTCTGGCCGGGGTCTTTGTGAACGTCGTAAAGCTCCTTGCCGTTGACCAGCCGCCAACGCCCTTCCATCACCGAGCACTTGCGCCACTTGATCAGATTTTCCATTCGCTGGGAATCGACGACAATCACGCGGCCTTTCCAATCGCCTGTTCGGTCGTAAAGCAGCGGTTTGAGTGACCTGCCGTGCAGCTTTGGACCGGCTGGTTTTTTCAGGCCACACAGGTCAATGAGCGTGGGCAGGATATCAATGTGAGCGGTGAGAGTATCGATATCACGG
>CAZWKM010000370.1:0-2432 GCA_964634165.1 uncultured Pirellulales bacterium
AATTCGAGGCCTATGCGAAGAAAAACTTGAGCGAAAATGATGTGGTCGCCAAACTCCACATCGACGCAGTGGCCAAATTGGGCGAATTTCGAAGAGAAACGGTCAGCGAGCTGCAAATGCTTGGCCCCTTCGGACAAGGTAATCCGAAACCGGTTTTTGCGACAAGGGGCGTTCGCCTTGCCTCCCCGCCGAGAAAGGTCGGCACAAGGGGCGAACACTTGCAACTTGCCGTAACCGACAATACAACCGCAATCCGCTGTATCGGCTTTCGGTTTGGAAAATTGGAGAAAAAGCTGCTTGAACACGAGTTCTTCAATGTCGCTTATCAGCCGCAGATTAATACCTATAACGGAAGCAGCAATGTCGAATTCGTTCTCGCCGACATTCAGTTTGAATAAAACTTAATTGCCCCGGTTGACTGTTATTTTATCAATCTTGAACTGCCCTAAAGTAGTGACTAAATTGAAGAAGTCCGCTGGCTCACCATTGCCGGCAGCCAGAGCGATATGGCCGGCGTCATAGCCGCCCCGCCCCGTACCCTTAAAAGCCGCGTCCAGTCCGACCCATTTACTGTCCACGTACGCCTGCGTCCAGGCGTGTCCGCCAAAGCCTTGACGACCGCCAAAATCCTTAACGTACGCAATTCCCACAACCATTTGAGCTGGAATCCCAACGGCCCGGCACAGCGCTGCGGCAAGCACCGCATGCTCGGAGCAGTCGCCCTGTTTGCTGACAGCAACCTCCGCCGCTGATGCATAACCAACCGACAGGTTCTTGTTCTCGATGTATTTGGCAACAAACGCTTCTATCTTTTTGACCGCCTCAGTCGCATCTTTAGTGCTGCCCACCGCCCGGCGGGCAAGGGCAATTATCTCCTTGTGGTCGCTCTGCAGAAATCTTGTGGGCTTCATCGCCTCCAGAATGCTTTTGTCTTTGCCTTTATATGGAAACCTTGCCCCTGCCGGTGCGGTAACGGGCTTGACAATCACAATTGTGCTGCCATTCTTGAGGTGTTGCACGCTTTGATTATCGTTGGATGGTATTATCAAATTATCTGTTTGTTTCGTTGGGCTCAAGTGATAGGTAATCGATTTAGCCGAGCCGACATTGTCCAACGGCACCGGGCTGGCTAAAAACATCTTATCAATTATTTCAAACACGTCGTTCTTACCGAGCGCAAACTCCTTGGTGCACGCAATCATTTCAATTTGCATCCCCGCCATCGGCGTGACGTTCTTTTGAACTCGAAGGTCTTTATCAACGTAGTCGGTGCTGACAATCTCACCGGCCCCCGGCATATTAAGGGTAGTTACAACTTCTGTCAAAACCACGACACGCCCCAGCAGGTCAACGTTTTGTTTTGGCCCGATGTGTATTTGGGCGTCAAGGGCCTGCATGATGCTCGGGCTGAATACTTTGACGGTATATTCTAAACCTTCCTTAAGACCTTTCTTTAACGTTAGCAGGCGTAGGCCCTCAGCCATCATCGCACCGCTCGGCCATTCGAGCGTACTCTTCTGCTCTGCCCCCATCGACGTAGTCGTTAGATTTACTCTGCCTTGCTCATCCACTGCCCCTGTCACTTTCATCGTCATCACACCGAGGTCCTGCACAACCTCAAAACCCACCGGCTCCCCGTCCGCCGTCTCGATGCTGATTTCCGTCGTTTTGATAGTCACCGGAACATTATCTCGACTCATCGTTATGCTGACTTTTTGGGAGGTGGTCACTTTCCCATCAGCCGCAAACCGTCTCTGTATGGCATAGCCGACCTTCTTTCCTTCTATAAACACAGCAAAGTGCTCAGTTTCCTCTACCGCAGCCTCCTTTAATGCGGGCTTTTCCGGCGTGGGTTTCTCCGGGACGGGTTTCTCCGGGACGGGTTTTTCCGGGACGGGCTCCGGTTCCTTTTTGCAGCCTGTTGCTACCAATACCAACACTAAACAGACGCCGACAAGATACCAAACTCTCATAATCCAGTTCCTTTCATAGTACAGCTCTGGGATTTCTCAATAGATTCACTGCCACCAAGTATATACCCGAAACCATAAATTTTCATCGTAATAATTTTTCTTCCGGCTAAAATAAGCAAAAATTCTTTGTGGAAGCTTATGACTTTTGGCGAACTCCTAAATCTAGTTTCTTCGGACAAAGTGCCCGGTATTTGCGCCGATTCCCGTCTTGTCGAAGCGGGTGATATCTTCGTCGCTGTCAAAGGCACTGTTTATGACGGCCACGACTTCATCGACCAGGCCGTCGCAAACGGTGCTAAATACATCGTTTGCCGGCAACGTGAAGCATCGTGCGTGAGGCGTGAACAGGGGCACAAGGGCACAAAGCTAACGCAATACGCAATACGCAATACGCAATACGAGACTATAATCGTTGACGATTCTGCAGAAGCAGCAGCCCTTCTGGCACAGGCACGCAGG
>CAZWKM010000371.1:0-2432 GCA_964634165.1 uncultured Pirellulales bacterium
CGGCGCGCTTGTGCCTGACCTTGCCGCCGGCGGTAATTTTGATTCTTTTGCTCAACCCTTTGTGGGTTTTCTGTTTCGGCATTTAGCTAATTCCTTCAAAATAATCTATCTGACACAGTCGAAAGGGTTCCCCTTTGCGACGCCGGGGCAAAATGGGGCCCAAAAATATAAAACCAATATTTTATGTTATTTGCAGCTACTGGTCAATACTATAAGGTGCAAATTCTCTAAAAAAAGAAAAATCGACTTGCGATTTTTTGACGAATCGTCCGTTTTATGGCAAGGCGCAACAGATATTCCGTATTTCGTATGTCAATAACCAACCATCGATTCCCACTTTACGAGATACGAATTATTTTGGCACCAGTAACAAAGTCATACGCCTTCCGGCCATTCTGCCTGGACGTTCGACCCTGGCTAAATCCTGCAACAATTCAGCAATTTGCTCGAGCATTGCATAGCCCTGGTCTTTGTGCAGCATCTGACGTCCGCGGAAGAACATCGTGAACTGTACCTTGTGTCCTTTTTCTATGAATTCGCGGGCGTGATTGAGCTTGATATCCAGGTCGTGTTTGTCGGTTTCGGGCCGGAGCCTGATTTCCTTCAGCGTTGTACTGTGTCGTTGGCTTTTTTTATGGGCCTCGCGAATCCTGCGTTTTTGCTGATACAGCCACTTGCCATAATCCATTATCCGGCAAACCGGCGGGCTGCTTGTGGGGGCAACTTCGACAAGGTCTAAGCCGGCCTCGCGGGCTCTGCTCATTGCCTCATGTGTATCTACGATTCCTACTTGATTGTTTGATTCGTCGATTAGCCGAACTCTCTCAGCCCGAATTCCCCCATTTACCTTTAAACCTCGTTTGCTGATTGTGCACCACCTTACCTTTCTTAAAAGAACTAAAATAATTTATTATTTTTAATGTCTTTTCTAATTATCAGTCATCAATCATCAATTTCAAATGCTAAATCTATTTTTTTTCGGCAATTTTGCGCTTTGCCATTCTTAAAAACTCGCCAATCTCCACTGTTCTGGTTTCTTTATCGCCCCGGATTCTTACGTTGACGGTGTTGGACCGGGCCTCTTTAGGGCCGACTACCAGCATACAGGGTAACTTTTCGCTATGGGCTCTGGCAATTTTAGCATTTATTTTTTCGTTTGATAGGTCGCACCTGCACCGCAATTGTGCGTCTTTAAGCTTATCTTCGATGATTTTTGCGTAATCATTGCTTTTTTCACTTATCGGCAGGATTCTTACCTGCTCGGGCGAAAGCCATAGAGGCAAATTGCCGCCGTAGTGTTCTATAAGGATGCCGATAAAGCGTTCGAAGGAGCCCAAAACCGCCCTGTGAATCATAACCGGCGTTTTCTCGGTGTTATCTTTGTCGGTATAAACCAGGCCGAACCGCTCCGGCATCCAGAAATCCAGTTGAATTGTGCCGAGCTGCCAGGACCTTTTCAGGCAATCTCTTATATGAAAATCTATTTTGGGCCCGTAAAATGCACCATCGCCCTCGTTGATTTTATATTCAATTATTTTGTGCCCGAGGGCGTTTTTGAGGGCATTTGTGGCAACATCCCAAATCGCGTCCGAACCTATGTGCTTTTCGGGTTTGGTTGACAGCTCAATGCGGTAATCTTCGAACCCGAAGGCCTTGTATATCTCGAAGGTAAGCTCAATGACTCCTATTATCTCGGACTCTATCTGCTCGGGTGTGCAGAAGATATGGGCATCATCCTGGGTGAACTGCCTTACCCTGAAAAGCCCGTGCATAACACCGCTGGCTTCGTGTCGATGAACCAGGCCAAGCTCGGCAACACGCAGCGGAAATTCGCGATATGAATGTTGTCGGGTCTTATAAACCAGACATCCGCCGGGACAATTCATCGGCTTTATCGCATAGCTGGCGTCGTCGAAACTGGTAAAGTACATATTCTCTTTGTAATTGTCCCAATGGCCGCTCCTGTGCCACAGCTCTTCGTTGAGAATGATAGGTGTTTGAATTTCCTGATAGCCATATTTATTGTGAACGCCGCGCCAGAAGTTCACTATGGTGTTCCAGATAATCATTCCCTTGGCGTGAATGAATGCAAAGCCGGGGCCGGCCTCGTTGAAACTAAATAAATCCAGCTGCCTGCCTAATACACGGTGGTCACGTTTTTTTGCTTGCTCCAATCTATACAGGTAGTCGTCAAGGTCTTTTTTGGTTGGCCAGGCGGTGCCATAGACCCGCTGGAGCATTTTTTGCGTTGGGTCACCGTGCCAATAAGCGCCGGCTACGGACATAATCTTAAAGCCTCCGACTCTGCCGGTGCCGGGCAAATGTGGGCCCCGGCACAAATCCTCAAAGCCGTCTCCCTGCGAATAAAAACTAATAATGTTACTGTCTGTGTGGCTTATATTATCGGTTTTATATTTGTCGCCGGCTAATTT
>CAZWKM010000372.1:0-2422 GCA_964634165.1 uncultured Pirellulales bacterium
TCACCACATCACATCGATTATTTTCTATCGGCTATGGTTAATAATAAATAATCAACAATCATTAATCAATAATCATTTTGCTTCACCGCTGCCTGTGCAGCCGCCAGTCTTGCAATCGGCACTCTAAACGGCGAACACGACACATAATCCATTCCGACCCGATGGCAAAAGTCAATACTGTCCGGCTCACCGCCGTGCTCCCCGCAGATACCGACCTTTAATTTCTTTCTGGTTTTTCTGCCAAGCTTCGTACCCATTTCTACCAGCTTGCCGACACCATTCTGGTCGAGCTTCTGGAACGGGTCCGCATCGTAAATACCCTTGTTGACGTATTCGGCGAGGAACTTGCCCGCATCGTCCCGCGAAAAGCCCATCGTCATTTGCGTCAGGTCGTTTGTCCCGAAGCTAAAGAACTCCGCCTCGGTAGCAATTTCGTCAGCCGTCAAAGCGGCTCTCGGAACCTCAATCATCGTACCAATCATATATTTAATCTTCGCCTTCTTCTCTTTGAAGACCATCTTTATCTCATCGACAATCTCATCTTTGACCAGCTTCAATTCTGTGACCGCTCCCGCTAACGGAATCATAATTTCCGGCAGAACAATCTTACCTGTTTTCTTAACATTCAGCGCTGCCTCGATAATTGCCCTTGCCTGCATACGGCAAATAGCCGGATATGTCACCGCCAGACGGCATCCGCGGTGCCCCAGCATCGGATTAAACTCATGCAACTGCTCAACCTTTGCCTTCACAACAGCCGATTTGACCCCAAGGCGCTTAGCCATCTCGGCCTGACTCGACTTATCTTGCGGTAGGAACTCGTGCAGTGGCGGGTCCAGCAATCGAATCGTTACCGGTAGCCCGGTCATCACCTCAAATATACCCTCAAAATCACCACGCTGAACGGGCAGCAGCTTCTTCAACGCCGCCTCAAAATATTTCTTAGCGGTTGCATGTCTCTTTTCAATTGCTTTCTTTTCTTTCTTGCTTTCAGCAGCATCGATATTCTCAAGCATCAGGGCATAATCATCAGCCGCCAAAATCATCTGTCTCACAGGCCAAATCCTCTCGCCTTCAAAGAACATATGTTCTGTCCGGCAAAGTCCGATACCTTCAGCGCCAAATGCTCTGGCCCGCTTTGCATCTTCCGGCGTATCAGCATTAGTCCGAACCCCAAGCTTGCGGACTTCATCACAAATCTTCATAAACCTGCCGAAGTCACCGCTCATCGTCGGCTCTACCGTAGCCAATTGGCCTCTCATAACCTCACCGGCAGAACCGTCAATACTAATCCAATCCCCTTCCTTGATGGTCAGTTTACCGACATTGAACTTCCCGGCTTTATAATTGATATTTAATGCACCCACACCAGCAACACAGGGTTTACCCATACCGCGGGCAACTACTGCTGCGTGGCTTGTCATACCGCCGCGGGCCGTCAATATGCCCTCCGCCGCGTCCATCCCACCGATATCTTCCGGACTGGTCTCAATCCTCACAAGGACCACTTTCCTCTTCTTGTCCCGCCATTCCTCAGCCGTATCGGCATCAAAAACAACCCGCCCAACCGCTGCACCCGGCGATGCAGGTAGACCTCTGGCGATAACATTCCGCTCGGCCTTTGGGTCAAAGTGCGGATGCAGAAGGTGCCCCAAGTGCTCGCAAGTCACGCGGCTAACTGCCTCTTTCTTGGTAATAAGTCTTTCATTGACCATATCCACTGCACTCTTAACCGCAGCTTCAGCCGTCCGTTTGCCCGTCCGTGTCTGGAGAATATAAAGTTTCTTGTTCTGAATCGTAAATTCCATATCCTGCATATCTTTGTAGTGCTTCTCCAGTTTGGTCATAAAACCGGTAAGCTGCTTATAGGCCTTCGGCAGGCGCCTCGTTAATTTCTTCAACGGCAGAGGCGTCCTGATACCGGCCACAACATCTTCGCCCTGAGCGTTCATCAGGAACTCACCATAGAACTCCTTTTTGCCGGTACTCGGATTGCGGGTAAAGCAAACACCTGTACCGCAATCCTCGCCCATATTACCGAAAACCATCGCCTGGACGTTTACCGCAGTACCGAGCAGCCCGGTAATATTATTTAACTCGCGATATTTAACCGCCCTTTCAATCATCCACGATGTGATAACCGCATTGATGGCATGGGTTAACTGAACCTTTCCCTCCTGCGGGAACAATTCACCAATATGTTTTTTGTAAACGCTCTTGTATTTCTCGACAACCTCTTTGAGTTGCTCAGCACTTAGCTCGTTATCGAGTTTGACCTTGGCTTTTTTCTTCGCCGCAGCAATTACTTCCTCAAAATAATCGTGGTCACAGTCCATCACCACATGGCCGAACATATCGATAAACCGGCGATAAATATCGTATGCAAACCGCGGATTTTTAGTTTTTTTAATAATGCCCTCAA
>CAZWKM010000373.1:0-2420 GCA_964634165.1 uncultured Pirellulales bacterium
GCTTGCCCATTATGCAAGACTCAACACTGTTGGCGAGATGGCTTTTGCTTTAGCGCATGAACTCAATCAGCCGCTCTGTGCTATTGCAAGTAGCGCTAAAGCGGCCTTGAGAATGATGAAATCCGGGGACTGGGACAGTAATGAGCTTTTAGAGGCAATGGAGGAAGCTGGAGCACAGGCAGAACGAGCCGGTAAAATCATCCATCGGACAACAAAACTGGTTCGCAAAAAAGAACCACCTCGCTCCAGCGTCAACATCGAGAATATTATTGACGAGGCAATCGCTCTCATAGAGCATGAGGCACAACTTAAAGGGATAACAATTCAGCTGGTTGAACCGTCAGAGAAGCTCCCGATGTTAGAAGCAGATGCAATACAGATTGAACAGGTTTTGCTGAATCTCCTTCGCAATAGCTTCGAGGCAATGGATGATATAAAGGGCAGCAGGCATCAGGTAACTATCGAAGTCTCGAGAGATGAAAGCGGTGCTGTTCAAGTCGCGATAAGTGATACAGGTCAGGGCTTGCCTGCCGAGAATATTGATATGGTTTTCGAGCATTTCTTCACGACCAAATCCGATGGACTTGGGATGGGCTTATCAATCAGCCGCTCTATAATAGAGGCACATGGGGGTCGGATTTGGGCAGAACCCAATCCAGCCGGTGGCGCCACATTCCGATTCACGTTGCCTGCTGAAAGGGGAATATCATGACTCAATCTGAACCAACGGTGTTTGTTGTGGACGATGACCCGGCCGTGCTTAGAGGGCTGCGCCTACTAATGAAATCGGTGAAACTGAACGTAGAGACATATTTGAGCGCACAGGAGTTTCTCGATGATTACGACCCTGCCCAGCCGGGCTGTTTGCTCCTCGATTTGCGAATGCCTGGTATCAGCGGTCTCGAACTCCAGGAAATCCTTCGGACAAGGAATATACCCATCCCGATCATTATTATCACAGGCTATGGTGAAGTCCCAGCCGCTGTTCAGGCAATGCGAAAAGGGGCGGTGGACTTCCTGGAAAAGCCATTCAATGACCAGGTTCTGCTCGACCATGTCCAGAAAGCCATTGCTGAAGATGCTCAAATCAGGCAACAACGGGCTGAACAGGAAGCAGTCTTAGCACGGCTTGCGCTTCTTACGCCGAGGGAACGAGAGGTGATGGACCTTGTCATTGCTGGGAAATCTAACAAGGTCATTGCCAGTCAACTCGGGATTAGCCCAAAGACCGTTGAGTTCCATCGAAGCCAGATTATGAAAAAAATGAAGGCCGATTCTGTAGCTGGACTTGTAGCATTGGTAATTAGTGCTGCTAAAGAACAGCCGATTTGAATTTAATGTAACTTGATAGGGGGTTGTATCCCACCGCACTTCTTGTTGATTCAGGCAGACAGTTAATTTTTTCATCTCAAATCAAGTTTTTTTAAAAAAATATCAACATTTCCTGACACCCGGAGGTTTGTTTTGGCCGGTAATATCACGGTTATTAGTCCAAAAAATTGGGTCAGCGGCAGGACAGAATAGGCTTATAGGGAAATCCCTGGTGTCTATAAGGGAAAGACCTAACTTGATTTTTCCAGTTTTTATTGCGATGTTAAAGGCGAAAGGTTTACAGAGGTATTGTTATGATACGGACAGCGGTTCAAGTAGATGAGCAAGTGCAGGCAGCCAGAAGCAAGGAAGGTAAGTATCTTACTTTTGCATTTCCGGAGAAGGGCCGTAACAAAAAATTGCAATTGGAAGTTGTTGGTTGGACGCAATTTGAGGTACGGTCGGACAAATCTGAGAATGTCAAGGGGATTGTTAATCTCTGGGGACATGAAATACTCGTGATACATCCTAAGACTTTGTCAGGCAGATACACAGCCGAAATGGCAGATACCACATGTATAATTATTTTCGAGTTCTCCGAACGTTATGTAGGAATGATGGTCAATGCAATTTCAAATGTAATGAATATTGCAGGGAAAGACCCGGAAACCATGACAGTCATTGAAACCAAGATTGTAGATGAGCTCGGTAACGAGCAGGTACAATACAATATCGTCGAACGGGCGGATGAGTTGGTATGAACTGTCTAACACCATTGACCATTTTGATGAAGGCACGATTGTTAACTTTTTTGACAGGAGTTATGATTTCAAAAGTGTGCAGACTAATCTGTTTTTAGAGCATTTGTTTTTGGGCAACAATGAAAATTCCTCCTTACCATGGCCGGGCCCAGCAGATTGGTGAAGAGAAACAGAAGGTCTCTGGGCCCAGCACTATTAAAGTATTGCTTTGATACTGATAAATGCTTCTCGGATTAGCAGCCAGGAATCTTTTTGCTTGGCATTGTTTGCATTAATCCTATTGAATTGGGCTGGTTTTTTCCTCCTTCCGCCAGCCCTTTTCTATTTAAACCGTTCCCTGGCAAAAAG
>CAZWKM010000374.1:0-2399 GCA_964634165.1 uncultured Pirellulales bacterium
TCTCTTAGCTCACCCAAAACCGCCTCAACAGAAACATAGTCCTTCCGCTCTATGGTCTTCTCAGTGGTTCTGCCAAGCTGGCAATAGATACAATCCAGTGTACAAACCTTAAACGGCATAATATCAACGCCGAGACTTCGCCCCAGTCTTCGCGAAGGCACCGGGCCGTACAAATATTTTTGTTCCTCACTCACTTTTTTTATCCACGTACGAGCTTGAATATTGCTTTGCACACGCCTAATAAATTTTCGAGCCAGTCTATCGGCATAATGCTGCCGGCGTCTGATTTTGATTTTTCCGGCTCGGTATGGACTTCAATGAAAAGCCCGTTCGCACCGGCCGCAATTGCAGCTTTCGCAAGTATCGGGGCCATTTCTCGCCGACCCCCGCTCGCATTGCCGAGGCCTCCGGGCTGTTGGGTGCTGTGGGTCACATCGAAGACGACCGCAAGCCCAAGCCTCTTCATAATCTCGATGCTCGTCATATCGTTGACCAGCCGATTGTAGCCGAAAAATGTGCCCCGTTCGGTAAGTATAATTTTTTCATTACCGCAGGCACGAATCTTCTCGACCACATTTTTCATCTCACCAGGCGAGAGAAACTGGCCTTTCTTTATATTTACAGGCCTGCCCGTTTGCCCGCAGGCACAAAGCAAATCTGTCTGTCTGCACAGAAAAGCAGGGACCTGCAGGCAATCGACAACCTCAGCGGCAACAGCAGCCTGGGCCGGCTCGTGCACATCGGTCATAACAGGCAGACCGGTTACGCGGCGGACCGCTGCAAGAATCTCCAGACCCTTCTCCAGACCCGGACCGCGAAAGCTGGATATGCTGCTGCGATTGGCCTTATCGAAACTCGCCTTGAAAATCACCCCGACACTCGCCCTCTGACCAATATCGACAAGTCTATTTGCAATATCCAGACAGATGTCTTTGCTTTCAATAACGCAAGGCCCCGCCATTACAAACAAAGGCACATCCAGACCAATTTCAATATCACCAATTTTGAAGTTCACTTTATTCATACCTCGTATCTCATACTAAACTAAAAAAGCTAAAAAACTAAAAACCATAATTCAAAACTTATTTTTTAATTTGATTTTGAATTTTAAGTTTTGGTTTTACATTTTTACTTTTTCGCTTTTCGCTTTATTTATCCTATTGCTCTGACAATTCTTGTTCTTATCCCTGCCGGCTTGGCGCCTTCCGGCACCATCACACTGACAGCCTGCGGTATCACTGTAATTTCCATCGGCAAAGCCGGCCCGGGGTCACCATCAATTTCAGTCTCTATATGAGCAGTCTCAGAGCTTACAGTGATGTTTTTGCCCTGACGATAAATAACATCACCGCTTGCGGCATGCTGTTTAACAACCGTCATCACCGAATGCTTTAGCAAATGCACGCGAGATGCACATTTATAAATACACACATCCAGTAAACCATCCCCGAAATCAGCATGGTGCAATATCTGAAGTCCCATCGCGTATCTTGAAATATTTCCAACGAAAACCAACCCGCGACCATTAAAAATCTCTTCGCCTTCTACTTCCACCTTCATTGCACCGAATTTATAAGTCCAGAATGTTCGCCAGATGGGCCCAACGTAATCAAAGTAATCTATGTGATGTCCCTTTCGCTGCTCGCTGACCCATTTGACCACCTGGCCGTCAAACCCAAAACCGGCTATGGAAGTAAAGCATTTCCCATTTGCACTTCCGAGGTCCAGAGACCGAATGTACCCCGCCTCGAAGGCCCTTATTATTGTTTTTAATTTTTCATCAAAACCGAATTCATTTGCCAGCAAATTTTCCGTCCCGCAGGGCACTATCAACAATGGCTTGTCACTGCCTTCCAGGCCGTGTGCGACCTCTCTGACGGTACCGTCACCACCGGCAACAACAACCATTGCACAATCGTAATCGACCGCTGCGTCCGTAGCCAGCTCGCAGGCATTGTCCAGTGAGGTGGTCAGACTGACCCTGACCTCGAACCCTTTTTTGACAAGGTATTCCTGAAACTGCCGGCCGGTCAGTTTGCTGCTGCTGGCGCCGGATTTAGGGTTTACTATATAGACAATATAACCATCATCCGGCTTCATAATTGCGACCCCGGGCTTTCAAAAAAAACTTCTCTTTCCCCTTTGCCAAGCTGATGAAGCTTTTCATCCATCAAAAAGGCGTAACTTTCTCCGATATGCGACAGATTTGCCAGTCCTAAATTCCTTTGCGCATCAGCGATGCTTTCTCCATCGGGTCCTTCTACTTCCACAAAACCACCTAACAACGGTAACTCATCCAGAGCAACAACACACTCACCGAGCCGCCAAATCCGACGCTTTTTTTCAAAAACCAATACCTTTTCATATCCGAGTGCCGAAAGCAGCTTCTGGGCCGAATC
>CAZWKM010000375.1:0-2398 GCA_964634165.1 uncultured Pirellulales bacterium
TGATTTGCATCGCCAGTACATTTGCGATTCCTCCCAGCCGAATCGGGTCGGTACTGCGGGCTACCCTTTTGGCAACAACCATTTTGCCGCCCTTCTCCTTTGCCCCTTCAGCCGCCACTACGATGCTGAATCTCTTGCCCCGCTTCGACCGGCCGAGCACAAAATCGCATATTTTATCGAGACGATACGGCATCTCCGGCAAAAGGATTACATCCGAGCCGCTCGCCACACCTGAATGAAGGGCAATCCAGCCGGCGTATCTGCCCATAACCTCGATAATCATTACCCGATGATGAGAACTGGCTGTGGTGTGGATTTTATCAATCGCCTCCGTGGCCGTGGTAACAGCAGTATTAAAGCCGAAGGTAACATCCGTGCCGTAAAGGTCATTGTCAATTGTCTTGGGCACGCCCATAACGCTGACGCCTTTCCTGGCAAACTCAGCAGCAGATGCCATCGTACCGTCGCCGCCGATACAAATAAGTGCGTCGATGCCGTGGCCCTTGAGCACCCTGACACAGTTATTCGAGACGTCTCTGGCCCGTGTCTTTTTGCCGACGTTTGAGAGATACTTGAACGGATTGGCCACGTTGCACGAACCCAGAATCGTTCCGCCGACCGTCAAAATATTGCTTACCTCGTTGTAGCTGAGCACGTGCATCCGGTCTTCAATCAGCCCCAGGAAGCCATCTTCAATTCCCCAGACCTCGATGTCGAATTTATTTATCGCGGTTTTGGTAACGGCCCTGATAACGGCGTTCAGACCCGGACAGTCTCCACCGCCCGTCAGCACGGCTATGGATTTGATGTTTTTTGCTTTCATAATGTTCTACCCCTCTTGCTTAAAGTCCTATCAACCCATCGTTGTCTTCGCAGCTTCAATTGTCTTCTCGACTGTAATGCCGAACTTCTCGAAGCAAACCTTCCCGGGCGCAGAGGCGCCGAACGACGACATCCCGATAAAGACACCCTTATCACCGAGCCACTTACTCCAGCCTAATTCGACGCCGGCCTCAATGCCGACTCTCGCCTTCACATTGGGTGGAATAACCGAGTCCCGGTATTCTTTACTCTGCTTTTCAAACAGCTCCCAGCAGGGCATACTAACAACCTGAGCACTAATTCCTTCAGCAGCCAGTTTCTCAGCGGCGTCCAGCGCAATAGAAACTTCCGAGCCGGTCGCCAAAAGCAATACATCCGGCCTGTCCGCGCTGAGAAGAACATAAGCACCCTGGCTCAAATTTGTCGCAGAACCATATTTACTTTGGTCGATAACAGCAAGTCCCTGGCGGGTAAAAAGCAAAGCCACCGGCCCGTCCCTGTGCTCCAGCGCAAACTTCCACGCCTGCACCGTTTCATTGGCATCAGCCGGACGAATCACCATCAAATTCGGCATCGCACGCAAAGCTGCAATATGCTCTACCGGCTGATGCGTAGGCCCATCCTCACCGATACCTACACTGTCGTGAGTAAACACAAATATGGTCGGATACCCCGACATGGCCGCCACCCGAATCGCTCCCCGCATATAATCAGAGAAAACCAGAAACGTCCCGCCATACGCCCTCACCAGCCCGCTTACCGAAATTCCATTCATTATCGCCCCCATCGCATGCTCCCTGACCCCGTAATGTATATACCTGCCGTCCCGCGCATCTTTCTGGAAATCCTTTGCGCCGGCAAACCGCGTATTGTTCGAAGGTGTCAAATCCGCCGAGCCACCCAGAACCAGCGGTAGCTTCGGCATCATCGCATCCAGCACCTTCCCTGAGGCCTTGCGCGTCGCAATAGAGCTGCCCGCCTCAAACGCAGGCAAAATATCATCAAGATTTACACCCGGCTTCCCCGCCGCTACATCCCGAAACTGCCGACCAAGCTCCGGATACGCCCTGGCATAATCCTCAAACATCTTGTCCCACATCTTCTCCGCCTCTTTGCCCTTCTCCACAGCTTCTCGCATACGGGCCAACACCTCATCCGGCACAACGAAATTTTTCTCAGGGTCCCAGCCGAATTTTTCCTTAATCAACCTGATTTCATCATCACCCAGGGGAGCTCCGTGGGCTTCAGCCGTGTCCTGCTTGTTCGGACTGCCGTAAGCAATATGCGTGCGAAGTTTTATAATCGAAGGCCGCTCCTTTTCCTTCTTTGCATCTTCCAGCGCCTTTTCAAAGGCAGCCATATCATTGCCGTCACCGCCAACCTCCTGCACGTTCCAGCCGTACGCTTCATAACGCTTCGCCCTGTCTTCTGTAAATGCAAGGTCAGTGTTACCGTCAATAGAGATATGATTGTCATCGTAAACAACAATAAGGTTATCCAGGCCCAGATGTCCCGCCAATGAGCTGGCCTCCGAGGCAACGCCTTCTTCTAAATCACCATCGCTGGCAATGACATA
>CAZWKM010000376.1:0-2396 GCA_964634165.1 uncultured Pirellulales bacterium
CAGACCAAAACGCCGGAAGGTGCGTAATCATCGGCTCTGAAATTGAAAACGACCAACTTATAGTTAGGAATATGGCGACGGGTAAGCAGGAACTGATTAAACTTGATAAATTTTTCGCAGAGCTTAAATGATAAATCCAAATGAGGGATTTTCCACCTAATCACTACGAGCGGGCGTTCGAGAATTGGTTGATTGACAATCATATTCAATACATTGCGGTAGATGAGCACAAGAGAGCAGCCTTCGGACGCTTGAAGATTAAGAGCTTCGATTTTTTACTATATCCGGGCAATCAACAAATAATAATTGCAGAGGTAAAGGGCAGAAAGTTCAAGGGGACCAGTTTCGGCAAATTAGCCGGCTTTGAATGTTGGGTCACGACCGAAGACGTCGATGGGCTGACCAGGTGGCGGGAGGTTTTCGGCCCGGGTCATCAAGCTATATTTGTTTTTGCCTACAAGGTCGAGAACATCGACGTTGATTTTGACGGCAGGGCGGTCTATGATTTTAATGCAAACAGATATACATTTTTTACTGTTAAATTAGACGACTATCGCTGCTTTATGAAACGCCGCAGCCCGAAATGGCAGACGGTAACTCTTCCCGCCGATAAGTTCCGACAGTGCGCCGTACAAATGCAAGAACTTTTGGTCTGAGTGTGTGTTCCTATACGAAAACAGAGGGGCTAAGCAAAATTTTTCGCTCAAGACAGGACTGTATTGTATATTGTAGCTCGATGCGAATCATAGCTGGTGCAAAACGAGGAATGAGATTGCTTGGGCCGAAGGCGCAAGTGTCCCGGCCGATTATCGACAGGGTCAAGGAGTCGCTTTTCAGCGTTCTTTTCAAATATGACCTGCCGAACGGCGAAATGGTAGCTGATTTATTCTGCGGCGTTGGCTCTCTGGGCCTTGAAGCATTGAGCAGGGGGGCTGGGTTTGTTACCTTCATCGAGAAAGAGCCGAAGGTTATTGCGATTTTAGAGAAGAATATAGAAAAGGCCGGGTATGCCGGCGAGTCAAAGGTTATACGGGCCAACGCCTTTAAGGTTGGCGCTGTGCTTAATTTCGACGGACAAAAATATGGCCTTGTTTTTGTTGACCCGCCGTATTCAGCCACAAGGAACGTAGGTGATGATTCGCCTTTGAGCGGATTGCTTACTTTATTAGGCGAACAGGTAGCCACCGACGGAATTGTCGCGGTCAGGACTCACAAACGCACAGAATTGTTAGAGCAGTATGGCCGACTGGAAATAATAGACCGGCGCCAGTGGGGGACTATGGCCGTAACGATATTAAAGCAGGCAAGCAGATGACAAACAAGCAAGCAGCTATAAAAATAATTAAACGATTAGGTCGCAATGGTTTCCAGGCATTGTTGGCCGGCGGCTGTGTGCGCGATATGCTGTTAGGCAGGCGCGCCCACGATTACGATGTCGCTACGGACGCTGCGCCCGCAGACGTTATAAAGATATTCAAACGCACGTTAAAGGTCGGAGCTAAATTTGGCGTAGTGATTGTTCAGCTCGAAGACCGGCAGGTAGAAGTTGCCACATTCAGAACCGAAGCGGGCTATGCGGACGGCAGGCATCCGGGGCGAGTCAAATTCGCCGGCGCCGCTGAAGATGCCGGCCGAAGAGATTTTACCATCAACGGAATGTTTTACGACCCTCTCAAAAGAGAGGTAATCGATTATGTCAACGGGCAAGCCGACCTCGAAAAGCAGATAGTGCGAACCATCGGTAAGCCCGAAGAGCGGTTTGGCGAAGATTACCTGCGAATGCTGCGGGCGGTGCGATTTTCCACTCAACTTGGCTTTGCGATTGAGCCGGGGACCTGGTCGGCTATTCGCAGCAATGCAAAAAATATAGCCAGAATAAGCGGTGAACGCATAGCAGTCGAATTGGAAGGCATCCTCGTGGACCCGAACCGCTCTGCCGGGGTCTTGATGTTGATTAAAAGCGGATTGGCTGAAGCGATTTTTTCCGGCTTTGCCGGCGAGCAGGCCAAATTTGCAGTCAAAGTACTGTACGAATTGCGAACAAAAGTTGATTTTGCCTTGGCATTGGCTTCGCTTTTTGCCGGCTGCCCGGCGGAGTTTGCACGTGAGAAGTGCCGGATTCTCAAACTTAGCAGAAACGAAAACAAACATATAAAATTCCTGCTGACCAACAGGGGTAAACTGCTCGATGACCGGATGTCTTTGGCTGAATTGAAAATGATTCTTGCTGAGCCGTATTTCCGGGACCTGTATGAGCTGCAGAGAGCGATTGAAAAGGCCAGGCCCGACGGCAGGGGAGGTATTGCTGCGTTAGGTAGATTGCGGAAAAGAATAAAGGCGCTGGGTGACGTTGAGCTGCGTCCGAAACCGCTGCTCAACGGCCATGACTTAATTCG
>CAZWKM010000377.1:0-2393 GCA_964634165.1 uncultured Pirellulales bacterium
CCACGCACATTCGCCCAGTTAAATAATACCGCCTCGGCGGGCTGAGGTTCAAGCAACTATGGTTCCTTCTGGCTGGCCTGTTTGGCGGAGCCAAGCCATATAAACGAAATAAGGACCAAAAAGGCACCCGCCAAAAATAAAACGACTCGCCGGGTTGGTTCGCTGCATCGGACAAGCCAGGCAGGTATCACCGGCTCGGTGGGTTGTTGGCCCGAATCTTCTTCTAACGCTTTCTTGACAGCCTCCAACAGCTCCTCTGTTGCTTTTGGATAAATGGTGTTCGCATCGTTACGTTCCATGCCGAGTACAAGAGGGGCGATGCGCTCAAGAAGATTGGGGTCTTTTTCCAGATTTTGCAGCAGGGCATCGTAGTCGGTATTTAAGGACTTCAACCGATTTGATAATTCTTCCTTTGCTTTCAACCGTTGCCTGTCATGATAGTATTGAAGCACTTCACCACAGATGATCGAGCCGAACAGCGCTGTTGCGCCGATACTAAAAAAAATGATAAACAAAAGCGTTCGCAGGATATTTTGCCTTCGCATAGCCCAAATTAAAAAAAATGCGGCAGGCGCAATTGTCTTCACTCCATTGAAAAACCTTGCACCTGCCGGCTTAAAGCTGATTTCTCATTTCTACTTAAACATAAAGCCGGCGTATCGTGCAACGGGGCCAAGGTCTTCACTTATTCTAAGCAGTTGATTATATTTGCAGACCCTGTCTGTTCGGCTTAAGCTTCCGGTCTTTATCTGGCCGACACCCGTCGCAACAGCCAGGTCAGCTATTGTGGTATCTTCTGTTTCGCCGCTTCTGTGACTTATGACCGCCGTCCAGCCGGCCCGGCGAGCCATATTAATCGCTTCAAACGTCTCCGTCAGCGTGCCTATCTGATTGAGCTTTATCAATATCGAATTCGCACAGTCGAGCTTGATACCTTTAGACAGACGAGTGGTATTTGTTACGAATAAATCATCGCCGACTAATTGGATCTGACGCCCGAGTTTTTTGTTCAATCTTGTCCAGCCTGCCCAGTCATCTTCCGCCAGTCCGTCTTCGATTGAAACGATAGGATATTTATCCGCCCATTGGACCCAGTGTTTAATCAGCGCATCGCTGGATATCGTTTTCTTCGGAGCAGATTTGAAGAATCTGTAGGTTTTTGTCTTACTGTCGAACATTTCACTTGCAGCAGGGTCCAAAGCGATTGCTATGTCATTTCCAGGCTTATAGCCGGCTTTTTTGATGGCATCCATAATAACTTCCAGTGCTTCTTCGTTGCTTTTGAGCATAGGAGCAAAGCCGCCCTCGTCGCCAACCGCTGTGGCGTAGCCTTTCTTGGCCAGCACGACCTTAAGCGTATGAAAGACTTCAGCCCCCATCTGCAGGGCCTGCGGGAAGTCCCTGGCGCCTATCGGCATAATCATAAATTCCTGAAAATCGACATTGTTGTCTGAGTGTTTTCCACCGTTTAGAATATTCATCATCGGTACGGGGAGTATATTAGCATTACAGCCGCCCAGATAGCGGTATAGGGGCAGGCCCGCGGCATCCGCGGCCGCCTTTGCAGCCGCTAACGAGACACCCAATATTGCGTTTGCGCCGAGCTTGCCTTTGTTAGCCGTGCCATCCAGTTCAATCATCAACCGGTCAAGTTCCTCTTGCAGCATAGCGTCCATACCCAGAACTTCGGGGGCGATTACTTCATTTACATTCTTGACGGCTCGCCTAACGCCTTTACCCATATAGCGTTTTACCTTTGTGTCACGAAGCTCTATCGCTTCGTAGGCGCCCGTGCTGGCTCCGGACGGCACCGCCGCCCGGCCGAGCAAGCCGTTATCAAGCAGTACCTCGACCTCAACAGTAGGGTTACCGCGGGAATCAAGTATTTCCCTTGCTATCACATCAACTATCGTTGTGAACATCTTATATCCTTTCCTTATTTCTGATTCGAAATTCATTATTCGATATTCGCCATTGTTACCAAAGGTTACAGAGTTTCCCCAGCTCTGTCAACCCCGTTAGAGACTTTTTCCGTTGCCTGCACTTGTGTAACCACAGGTACGAGTGGGTTTCTAACGGGGTTAAGACTTGATTGCAGAAGTTGCTGGGGCAATAAAGCTTGGTTACTGCGATGCAAAATATTGAGACCGGCTTGACCGGGCTGGCCCTTTTTGCCGAATTTTACAGAAATTTTACAAAAAACTCTGTAACTTTTCGGACTGTTCTGCGTCTATAAGTATAGGAATCCGCCAAAGTGCCGGACATCATCACCCTCCTCCGAAAGGCCGAACCGTCCATGCCGGACTGGGTCGGCCTTTTTTTATTGATTGTCTACCGGTTAAAGACTATCATACTTGCTTATGAGGATTCCGCTGACGAAATATGGCTGGCCA
>CAZWKM010000378.1:0-2392 GCA_964634165.1 uncultured Pirellulales bacterium
CCGCCAGTGTTTGGCTGACTTTGAGAAAGGCGACAACAAGATCACGAATCTTTCCACGGCCTATCGGCTGGAAGTCGGGACGGGCTGGGACGTCCCGCCGGGAGTCCTGCACGCCCCGGGCAGTCTCTGCACATACGAACCACAGAAGGCATCGGATGTTTTCGCTATGTACGAGTCGGTTCCACACCACCAGGTTGTTCCTAAGGAGCTTCTGTGGAAAGACACACCTGAAGATAAAGTAGGAAACGTTGACCATTTGCTTGAGATAATTGACTGGGACCTGAACGTTGACCCCAATTTTGCAGCGAACCGCTTTATGCGTCCCAGACCGGTCAGGCCGGTAAAGGAAATGGAAGCCGCCGATTACATCGAAAATTGGATATGCTATAAGTCAAAGGCCTTTAGTGCCAAAGAGCTTACGGTCTTGCCGGGCCGGACAGTAACTATTAGGGACAACGCTGCCTACGGATTTATTACGATGCAGGGTCATGGTACGGTAGGGCAGTGGGACATAGAGACGCCTGCACTTATAAGGTACGGCCAGTTGACCCACGATGAATATTTTGTCAGTGAGCAAGCTGCTAAACAGGGAGTAACAATCACGAATCCTTCGAAGACCGACCCAATCGTCCTGCTCAAGCACTTTGGCCCTGACAATCCGGATTTAGCTGCGTTGTGATTCGTCAACCGAGCGACGAACGATGAATCACACGTCGCACAGCACGACGGCCTCGGTGAGACCTTCGAGAGGATCGCGTGTCGGGATAAACTCCTGGCCGACGTAGCCGGTGTACCCGGTCCTGGCGATCTCTTCCATAATGGGCTTGTAGTTTATCTCCTGCTTGTCGTCCAGCTCGCCGCGGCCCGGATTGCCGGCTGTATGGTAGTGCCCGATGTAGTCCTTGTACTGTCGGATGCGCCTGATGATGTCGCCGTCCATCACCTGCACGTGGTAGATGTCAAACAGCAGCTTCATCCTGGGCGAGCCGACCTGCTTGATGATTTCAATGCAGTAGTCGGTGTGGTCGCCCTGGTAATCCGGGTGGCCTTTCATCTCGATGGCCACCCGGCTGTTGAGAATTTCCAGGCAGAGGTTGACTTTCTTCTTCTCAGCGTAGCCAATTATCTCTTTGTAACCGTTGACGCAGTTTTTGATGCCGTCCTCGGCGCTGATGTCGCCCGCCTCGCCGGTGAAGGTGATGACGCTTGGGAAACCGGCGGCACTGGAGGCGTCGATGGCCTCGCGCATCTTCTCGATGCACATCGGCTGATACTCGGGATTGTTGAAGCCCTTGACAAACGGAGGGTCAGGCATGCCGTTGGGCGTGATGGCGCAGACCAGCCCGTACTTTTTCAGTGTCGCCCAGTCTTTCGGCTCCACCAGTTCAACGCTCTTACAGCCGAGTTGCTTAGCAATTTGACAGGCCTTCTCGACATCCCAGTACTTCGCAAAGCACCAGTGTACAATGGACTGATTGATGCGACCTTTGGTAACAACTTTTTCTTCACGTTTGCAAGACGGAAGGGTCAAGGCCGTGGCCCCGGCGGCGCCAATACCCGCGGCGATTTGGAGCATCTTGCGGCGGCTGATGCGGTTGTGTATTTGCGTGTTTGCTTGATTTTTTTCACTCATATCAGTTTCCTTTCTGTTAGATAGAGTTTAACTAAACCTTTTCCGCTCATTTTAGTTTCTTTAATGCCAAGGTCAAGGAAAAAAGCAGGATTCGACACGTCAGCTTGATAGTTTGAAAGATGTGCACTCTAAATGGGTGTGCCCGTTGGGTGGCAGCCTCACCTGTGGTTGCGCACCTGTACTCGCGCAACCGTAGGTGCGAGCAGGCACAGGTGAGAATGGCTCTCCTCCGTAGCAGTTTGCTGCAAAAACAACTGCCCGTTGCAATCGCAACCACTGTCGCGACTGTTGGTTTCATAACCTTTATCTTCTACATCCCTCCAGCACCGTGCTGATTCAGGACAGCCGCCTGCTACACGTACTCCCAGTCCTTCAGCCACTCATAGTGTGGCGGCAGCTTGGCCCACGCTTCGTCCATCGCCTTTTCGAGCTCCTGTGCCTCAGCCACGTCGAGGTCGCGGCGCTCCTTGACGGCCCTTACCATATTGTCCACCTGGTGCGTATTAATCATACCCGGGATAGGCGCCGTTATAGCCGGGTTGCCCAGGATGTACCGGATGGCCATACGCGCCCGCTTGTCGTCTTCCTCCGCCTGGGGGTTGCCCGGCGAACTATCGCCCTTGAACAGCGAATTGCCGGCAAACGGCTTGATGCCGAAGACACCTACGCCGTACTTCTTTACCGCATCGAAGACACTGTCCTTGGGCAGAACCTTAGTCCTGGCCGTGTAGGGCGTCACGGCGACATCAACTATCTCGG
>CAZWKM010000379.1:0-2380 GCA_964634165.1 uncultured Pirellulales bacterium
AAATATGCTATCCGCAAAGGGCTCACATCCCTCGAAACATAGCCGTTAATTGAGTGGGGCTGCATTTTTTAACAGGAGCGGCAGTCATTGCTCTGTCGGCATCGAAATCAGGTATTTCTACCGTCAAAATCAGGAATATCCTGATAACAAACCCGCCGTAACAGATGTATAATATATATAGATACTTGCAGTTCAAGCATTAGGAGTCTTAACTTGTTTGATGATGATCTTCCTAAAAATTGTTAGTCTTTAAGAGGAGGATGATCTTCAGAAAAGAGGAGTATTGACTGGGCGCTACTCTAAGGAGCTTTGGGTGTGGGCGTTCTTGGATGGCCTCAGCTTGATACTCCTCTTTTTTTAATTTCACCTGCCTTTACGGGTTAGTACCTCCCTTTATTTCATTTTGAGCACGGCCAGAGGCCCGCGAAGGTAGAGAAAGTGTTTGGCTCTGGATTCTCCACAGCGGGGGCTGGTATTTGCAGCTTTCGGGCAAACCTTATTCTCAATTCTGAATTCTGATAAAATTTACATTGCCTGATGCAGTAAAAAGTTGTATAAAAGCGTTTCGTAACGCACAAATCCTGCTGTGGCAGTGCAGGCCTGTGTAGTTAAGTTGTTTATGGTTCTTGTTTTAGAAGGTGGAGAAGCTATGAATCGCAAAATGGTTACAATTGACGGCAATGCGGCGGCGGCATATGTGGCCCACGCTACGAACGAAGTGATTGCAATATATCCGATTACTCCAAGTTCAGTTATGGGTGAAATTGCCGATGCCAGGTCAGCCAGAGGTGAGCCCAATATCTGGGGAACAGTTCCTTCGGTTACGGAGATGCAGTCGGAAGGCGGGGCGTCAGGGGCCTTACACGGTGCATCTGCGACCGGAGCATTGACGACTACTTTCACGGCCTCACAGGGACTTTTGCTGATGATTCCCAATATGTACAAAATTGCCGGCGAACTGCTGCCAATGGTCTTCCACGTCTCGGCGAGGTCATTGGCCTGTCAGGCACTTTCAATTTTCGGCGACCATTCGGACGTGATGGCTTGTCGCCAGACCGGTTTTGGTATGATTAGTTCCTGTAACATTCAGGAGGTTATGGATTTTGCACTTATCGCTCAACAGGCAACTCTGGCCTCACAAGTACCGTTTTTACATTTCTTTGATGGTTTTAGAAGCAGCCATGAGGTTCAGAAGGTTGAAGAGCTGACTTTCGACGATATGCGAGCTATGATTGATGATGAACTCGTAGCTCAAAATAAAGCAAGGGCCTTGTCACCGGATAGGCCTATGATTAGCGGCACGGCTCAGAATCCCGATGTCTATTTTCAAGGCAGGGAAACGGTGAATAAATACTATTTAGCTGCGCCGCAGATTGTTCAGGAGACGATGGACAAATTTGAGAAGCTGGTTGGGCGAAGCTACCATTTGTTTGATTATGTCGGTGCCGACGATGCAGAAAAAATTATCGTTATTATGGGCACAGGTGCTGATACCACCCACGAGACGGTGGAATATTTAGTCTCTAAGGGAGAAAAAGTCGGCCTGGTTAAGGTGCGGCTTTACAGGCCCTTCAGCATCAAACACTTGATCGATTGCTTACCGAAAACCATAAAGAAAATCGCAGTATTGGACAGAACAAAAGAACCCGGCTCAATTGGCGAACCACTCTATCTGGATGTTCGCACCGCTATCGGTGAAGCAATGGCGGCAGGGGAAACCTCTTTTGAAAAATATCCTGTAATTCTCGGCGGACGATACGGGCTGGGGTCTAAGGAGTTCACGCCGGCTATGGTAAAAGCCGTTTTTGATAATCTCGATGCTGCAAAGCCCAAAAATGGTTTTACGGTCGGCATAATAGACGATGTAACGCATACCAGCCTGGAGGTTGATGAATCCTTCGAGATTTCCAGCGAGGGGTTTTTCTCTGGAATGTTTTACGGCCTCGGAGCGGACGGGACGGTAGGTGCAAATAAAAACTCCATAAAAATTATCGGTGAGCTAACAGATAATTACGCACAGGGCTACTTTGTTTACGATTCGAGAAAAGCCGGTGCTGTCACCGCATCACATCTGCGATTTGGAGAACAGCTTATTCGAAGGCCTTACCTTGTGAACAAGTCTGCCTTTGTTGCGTGTCATAATCCGAGCTTCCTGGAAAAGTATGAGATGCTCTCGTCGGCGCGTGAGGGCGCAACGTTTTTGTTGACCACCAGCCACAACAAAGACGAGGTGTGGGACACTTTGCCGCAGGAGGTGCAGAAACAGATAATCGAAAAGAAACTGAAGTTCTACATCATTGATGCGATTGGGCTTGCTCAGGAAATCGGCCTGGGGCCAAGAATCAATGTAATTATGCAAACCGCCTTTTTCAAAATCAGC
>CAZWKM010000380.1:0-2358 GCA_964634165.1 uncultured Pirellulales bacterium
CTAAAATCGCTTGACCAGACTGATGCCCATCGCCGAGCCTTTAGCGTTTCCCATGTACGGTAACACTTTAAAGCCAGCAATCTCAAGCTGTTTATGTTTGCCGGCAATGGTATGACCGACCACCCAGCCCAAAGTAGCACCAAAAACCACGTCACTACCCCAGTGGTCACCGGTGTCCATCATTCGCCACGCCACGACGGAGGCGAGCGCATATGCGGGTATACCAATCTTCGGCCCATAAAACTCATCCAGTACGGAGGCAACCGTAAACGAGCTTGAAGTATGGCCGCTCGGCCAGGCCCAGCTCTTACCGTTAGGACAATCATTGTCCCTGATAGCTTTGAGCCCGAGTGTAGCCATTCCGTTCACTGCAAGAGCCGTCATCATTGTCCAAGCCCGCTCTTTGTTGAACTCGTCCTGGCTTTTGGCACTGAGCGCGTACCAAAGACCGGTCACCGCAAAATGCGTACCCGGATTGCCGATTATGTCAAGACTCTCGTCTGTAAAACCTCGAAAAGTTCGATGTCTCTCGAAGTTGCCCGCAAGGTTGTCGTCGGCGTCGCTGTTATGCATTGCAATGCTTGCGCCGCCGGCCAATAATAGGGCTGTAATATTGTTTCTTCTCGAAAACGTCTCTTTTGAATCTTCGATAATTCTGACCGGCCAATTGGAAAAATCGCTTCTGGCAGATTCAAAGAAGTTACCATTATTAGATAGCTGCTCGGTTTGATTTGCACAACCGGAGGCTAAAATCAGACCTATGCAGACAACCCACAGCCAGCATCCATTTCGACAGTATTGTCTCATTTGAGAAATCCCTCTTTACTTTAACTCTATACGCAATACGCATCACGCAATACGTGATACGAATTATTATTCCCATTCAATTGCTGCAAAATTTTCGCTAATCCAAAATACAGTAACCCCCCACCCAATCTCAGTCCTCAGAGGGTACAGTCGCCGAATAGTTTGGTGCTTCCTTGGTTATCTGTATATCGTGCGGGTGCGATTCACTGACTGATGCCGAACTTGTGCGGACGAATCGGCCATTTCTTCTAAGCTCTTCGATATTGCGTGCCCCGCAATAGCCCATACCAGCCCGCAGCCCACCAACAAGTTGGTAGACGAAATCGTCCAGCGTCCCGCGGTATGGCACTCGCCCTTCAACGCCTTCGGGGACAAGTTTATCTCTCTCCGTCAAGCTCTTTTGCCCGTATCTATCTGCCGAACCTTTGACCATCGCTCCCAAAGAGCCCATCCCTCTGTACTCTTTGAACTGCCTGCCCTTGAAGATAACCAACTGCCCCGGACTTTCCTTCAGACCCGCAAACAGTGACCCTACCATCACGCTTGAAGCTCCAGCCGCAATTGCCTTGGTTATATCGCCCGACTGTCTTATTCCACCGTCGGCAACAACCGGAATGTTATGCTTCTCTGCTGCCCTGGCGCAGTTGATTATCGCGGATATTTGTGGCACGCCCACGCCTGAAATTACCCTGGTGGTACAAATTGCTCCGGGCCCAATGCCGATCTTTACAGCATTTGCACCTGCTGCTATCAGGTCCTCGGCGGCTTCAGCCGTTGCAATATTACCCGCAATCACATCGATATCATGCTTGCTCTTGATTGCCTTCACGGTATCGATGACATTTTGCGAATGGCCGTGCGCGGTATCGACCACGATAACGTCAACATCCGCTGCTATTAGAGCGTCAATTCGCTCATAATTGCCGACACCTACCGCTGCACCGACACGCAGTCTGCCTCGCTTGTCCCGCGCTGCCAGCGGATATTGCTGAACGCGGTCAATGTCCCTCATAGTAATCAAACCCGCCAGTCCGCCTTTCGCGTTGACCAAAAGCAACTTCTCAACCTTGTGTTTTTGCAGGATTTCCTTTGCCTGTTCGAGTGTCGTCTCAGCCGGGCCTGTAATGAGGTTATCTTTTGTCATTACTGAGCTTATTTTGACATCATAGTCTTTGAGAAACTTCAGGTCTCTGCGTGTCAGGATGCCCACCAATTTTTTGCCTTCGACGATGGGAATACCGGAGACATTCTGCTCATTCATCAGTTCCCGTGCTCTTCTGACAGGTTCAGCCGGCGATAATGTTACCGGGTCGAGGACACGTTCGTTCTCGGAGCGTTTGACCTTTGCGACCTCACGTTTTTGTGCTTCAACCGACAGATTCTTGTGGATTATTCCTACTCCGCCTTCCTGTGCCAGTGCTATTGCCAAAGCTGCTTCGGTAACGGTATCCATAGCAGCCGAGACAATCGGGATATTTATTGTGATATTGTTGGTCAATTGCGTACTTGTTTGGGCCTGGCTCGGCACAAAATCGCTCTTGGCCGGTATTA
>CAZWKM010000381.1:0-2357 GCA_964634165.1 uncultured Pirellulales bacterium
ACTGCACGAGCACTCGAAAAAGGTGCATGAGTGCGTTAAGCTTCTGCGTCCTCTGACGAATGCACTGCTGGAGGAAGACTATGAGAAAATCGAAGAATTACACAACCTGATGTCGAAGACCGAGCACGAAGCGGACCAGATCAAAACGGCACTGCGCGATGAGATTACGAAGATGTACTTTCTATCGGTAGGGCGGCTGGAATTAAGCCAGTTTCTGTCCTATCAGGATGATGTGGCGGATGCAGCGGAGGATTTTGCCGTCGTGCTGCTTCTTCGCAAGACCAAACTTCCAAATGAGCTCAAAGCCGACTTTCTGGCATTTGTCGAGCAGGTCATTAGCGTCAGCGAACAATTAATGAACATAGCGAAGCAGCTTTCCACACTCGCCGGAACTGCTTTTAGCGGGCAAGAGGCCGAAGATGTCCTCAAAGCGGTCGAAAAAATCGGGGAAGAAGAATGGAAAGCCGATAGGATGGAGAGAAAATTTTCCCGCCACTTCTACGAGATGGAAAACAAGCTCGACCCCATCACGATTTTCTTTCTCGATAAGTACTGTGAGACGCTAAGCGCGGTGGCGAATAATTCCGAGAAAACCGCTAAATATCTTCGGCTTCTCATTCGCAAGAAATAGTCGGCTCTGGAGCGGAGGAACACTGTCCCAATGGAAGTGCTCGTTGTCATAGCAGTTATAGTTGGTTTCTACATGGCGTGGAATATCGGCGCCAACGACGTGGCCAACTCTATGGCCGATGCGGTCGGGTCTAAGGCCCTTACCATCTTCTGGGCTGTGGTTCTGGCGGGCATCTGCAATTTTTGCGGGGCCGTGCTCGTCGGCAGCCACGTTACGGATACCGTTCGGCAGGGAATAATAGACACGCAGGCATTCACGCACAACCCGCGTATGCTCGCTCACGGTATGGTATGTGCGATGCTGGCTGCGGCGGTGTGGCTGAATCTGGCGTCATACTTCGGAATGCCGGTCTCCACCACACATTCCATCGTCGGGGCCATTATCGGGTTTGGAATTCTGCAGGCCGGCTTAGAGCATATTCATTGGGGCAAACTGGGACAGATTGTGGCCAGTTGGTTTATCTCACCGCTCGCCGGGGGGATAATGGCCTTTGCCATATTCAAACTAATCTCGCGTCACATACTGGCGGTTGAAAAGCCCGTGGTGGCGGTGCGGAAAGGGGTTCCGGTTTGCGTTTTTTTTACCTTTGCCATACTGATTATAGCGATAATCTATAAGGGTCTGAAGAACATTCACCTGGATTTGAAAGGGTCGGAAGCTATTACCCTTAGCATTATAGGCGGGCTTATCGCCGCTGGGATTTCGAACCTGTTTATCAGAAGAAATCGCAATTACAATGGCGAATTGCCATTCGAGCAGCAGCTCGTTGCGGTGGAGAAGATTTTCGCGGTTCTGGTAATTATAACGTCGTGTACGGTAGCGTTTGCGCACGGCGCTAACGATGTGGCCAATGCCATCGGGCCGCTGGCCGCAGTAGCGGAAATCGTCAAGAACAATACCGTCCCCGGCAAGGTCCCCGTGAATATATGGTTTTTAGTCCTTGGCGGACTTGGCATTGCTGTTGGGCTGGCCACATTTGGTTATCGGGTAATGCGTCTGGTGGGGACGAAAGTAACTAAGATAACGCCTTCGCGTGGTGTGGCTGCTGACCTGAGCACGATGGTAACAGTGCTGACTTGTTCGAGGCTGGGGCTGCCTATATCCACCACCCATACACTCATAGGTGCAATAATTGGGGTGGGGCTGGCGCGTGGTATCACCGCGATTAACCGCAAAGTCGTAGCGTCAATCTTTACGTCCTGGCTCGTCACTATTCCGGTCGCCGCGGGATTAACTGTACTGTTCTACCTTCTTGGGGAATGGCTGTTCTGGTGAGCCGACGGTTGAAATATGTCCGTCAATAGCCCTATTTTTAATAAGTTTATCTGCAAACCAGCAAAAATAGTTTGAAATATCCGGTCTAATTGGGTATTGCTAATTTTGTAATATAAAGGTAAAATTCCTAATATGAAGAATCCGGTTCGAGAAATAGCGATTGTTTTGGCGTGTCTGTTGTTGTTTGAGGTCCCGGCTATGGCAGCCGAGCCGAACGAGCCACCCACAGATTCGCCAACCGTAAAAGCAGCGGTAATCATCTGTAAGGGTATGATTGATGACGGGCTTTACAAATCCATCAAGCGCAGAAGCCAAATCGCCCGCCGTGAGGGAGCGGAATACCTGCTCTATGAAATTCAAACGTATGGCGGTCTTGTTGATGCAGCCGATAACATCTGTAAGTACCTGATACTTGAAGTGGGCAAAGAAGCCCACACGGTCGCTTATATAA
>CAZWKM010000382.1:0-2354 GCA_964634165.1 uncultured Pirellulales bacterium
GTGACCATAATCGTGTACCTGCTTGGGATTATTGCAGCCCACCACTCCTGCGGCCCCGCGGATTCGGCCGTTGATAATATTGTCATTTAAGGGGCGGTAACTTGCGCGAAATCGGCCGCCGAGATTGTAAAAAACGTTTTCGGTCGTAAACCCTGCAATCCCACGCTCCATTTGCTTCGGAATCTTGGCCTTACCTTTCCTGTTCGCAAAATTCTCAATACCAATTTTGATGATTTTCCGCGCGATTTCCACTGCCTTGTCTTCGTGGAATTCAATATGTTCTGCTCCGGAGATTTTGCACTTGGGGGAGGTGGTAATCAGCTTGGTATGAAAACAGCTCGAAAGGGACGCAAGCGCAGGCATAATGCACTGGACATCCACCAACATAACTTCCACCGCGCCGGTCATTATTGCCAATTCCTGCTGCAGAAAGTTGCCCGCAACCGGTATGCCATGACGCATCAGGATTTCATTAGCTGTGCAGCACATACCGGCAAGGTTTATATCCTCGGCCCCTTTATCTTTAGCCATTTTTACAAGTTCCGGTTCCTGCGATACCGCAACGATTATATCTGACAATGTGGGCTCGTGACCGTGCACAACAATATTGACCTTTTTGGGGTCGAGGGCGCCCAGATTGGCGCCAAACCGAATCGGCTGAGGGCCGCCGAATAAAATATCCGAAAGTTCGGTCGCAATAAGCGACCCGCCCCATCCATCGGACAGACACGCTCGCAGGCCCTGTTTTACGAGATTTTTATAATCCGAGCCCACGCCTATGTGTGTTCTGTGCATAATCTCAACAATCTCGCGGTCAATGGAACGAGGAGTTACACCCAATTCTTTCCAGACCTTCTGCCTGGTTTTCGGCGGGTAAGCTGCCGCACTGATAAGCGTTCCTTCTTGTTTGCCGAATTCGGCCAGTGCTACATCCGCTAACTCATTGCCGATCTCCTTCGAATCTCTGCCTTCAACCTTGATTCCAAATCTCGCTGCGACCTCTCTTAATTTTAACTCGTCCTTGATCATATAGTCACTACTATCGCTCTCCACCGCCATCTTGAATGTATGTGCGATGTCACGACCATGGTCGGAGTGTGCTGCAGCACCTGCAGCGATCATCCGCACAAGATTCCTGGCCGCAATGGTATCGGCGGTGGCACCGCATATACCTGCTTTCGGCCCATCCTCAAACGGGTCGATGCGGCAAGGCCCCATTGAGCAATTTCGGCAGCATATACCGAGTTTGCCAAATCCACATTGCGGTTGCTGTTGTTCAAACCTCTCCCAGGCGTTTTCTATGCCCGCATCGGACATATGCTTGAGCATTTCCTGTGCCGCTTTGTCGCTGCTACGTTTTGTCGGATCCATAAACAACTCCTCGCTAACCAATTAACTCCAAAAACTGAAATCTAGTAGTTTATCATATCTCGTATTGCATTTCAAGTAGAACCATCAACTTTGTTTGCAAACGGTAGCCGCACTCAGCCCTTCAGCAGTCTTCAACTTTCTGCATTTAGGACAGAGACGCAGACATTCCCGGAATTTTTCAATATCCATTTCAGCCTTGCTTAGTGCCAGTTCACTTACTTGCGCACTGATAATGGGCGCTCCACATTCTTGGCATACAAGTAACTTTGCCCGGAATTTAAACGGGGATATCTCAACCTCCTGCTGGTCTTCATGAACCCTGACTTTGATGGTCCCTACCGGGCAAACAGCGGCACATGCCCCGCAGCCGATGCAATCCTCGGAAGCCTGCCGGAAGGGTGCTGCCACGGTCCTGTCAACGCCGCGTCCGGCAAATCCGATAGCCGCTTGGCCAATTATCTCGTCACAAACGCGAACGCACAAGTTGCATAAGATGCAATTTCGTTGACTCTCAGTGACATTCGGGTAAGGCGTTTCTTTCACACCCATACGTTCAGCCAAAGCTTTGAGCTCTTTGCTTTCCGGTGCTCTTGCAAGCAGCAGCTCCATGACCCCACGACGGGCCTGCTGAGCCCTTTCGCTGGAAGCGTAAACGACAATGTCACGACGCACAGGATAATTGCAAGATGTCACTAATTGCCTCCAGTCGCCACGGTCAAGCTCGACCATGCAGAGCCTGCACGATCCATCACTCGCAACGGCTGGGTGATAGCAAAGAGTTGGAATCCAAATTCCAACCTTCTTAGCCGCATCCAGAATCGTGGCGCCCTTTTCAACCTCGACCTTACACCCATCTATTGTTACTGTAGGCACTAATCTGCCTTTCCTTATACCTTTAATATCGCTGTAAAGGGACATTTTTCCCAGCATGTTCCGCAGAGTGTACACTTTTCCTGGTCAATTACGTGCGGAACCCCTTTCTC
>CAZWKM010000383.1:0-2346 GCA_964634165.1 uncultured Pirellulales bacterium
AATACGGTTCTCTTGATAAACTATATAAACACGCTGATGAAATAAAAGGAAAACGAGGCGAAAATCTCCGCAAATTTAAAGAACAGGCTTATCTTAGCAAAGAGCTTGTAACCATCGATTGCAATGCGCCTCTGAAAATCGACTACGATGCTTTGGCCGTAAAGAAATTCAACGAAGCCGAACTCACCCGGATTTTCACTGAGCTCGGCTTTAATCGTCTGCTCACACAATTGGGCCTGACAGATAATTCGCAACCCGTTCAAGTCACGGATCACGGGTCACGAGTCACGGGCTACGAGGAACCCGCATCGACTAAAACAATCGACCACGATTATCAGCTTATAGACACACAGAAAAAATTCGACTCCCTTTTAACCGACCTCAAAAAGCAAGAGTTATTCGCCCTCGACACCGAAACCACTTCCTTGAACGCTATGCGAGCGGCCCTGGTCGGTATCAGTTTTTCCTGGAGCGCGCAGTCGGGCTTTTATCTTCCCATAAAGGCCCCCCTCGGCGCAAAGCATCTTGACATAGAATCAGTCCGGCGCAAGCTGGCGCCGATACTGGCAGACGAAAGCGTCAAAAAAATCGGCCAGAACATAAAGTACGACCTGCTTGTCCTGCAAAACGCCCAAATGCCCGTAAAAGGCATTCACTTTGACACGATGGTCGCTTCTTATTGCCTTGACCCTGCCCGCAGCCATTCCTTGAATAATATGGCGGCCGATTTCCTCAATTACGAATGCATCCCAATCTCAGCCCTTATCGGCAAAGGCAAAAACCAGCTTACTTTTGATATGGTTGACACAGCCGCCGCCTGTGAGTACGCCGCCGAGGATTCCGACGTAACTTTCCAGCTTTATATTTACCTCAAAGACCGTCTTGAAGAACAGCCCTTACTCAAAAAATTATTTGAAGACGTGGAAATGCCGCTGGTCTCCGTCCTTGCAGCTATGGAATACAATGGCGTTTCGCTCGACACCGCCAAGCTTCGAAAAATGTCCGGCGAAATTACTGAGACACTAAAGACCGTTACGGACCAGATTTACGAATACGCCGGCTCCGTCTTTAACATCGATTCTCCGAAGCAGCTTGCCGAAATCCTCTTCGACCGGCTCAACCTCAAATCCATTCGCGTCGGCAAGGCCGGCCGAAGTACAGACGCAGCGGTACTCGAACAACTCGCCGACCAGCACCCCATTATTGGGCCGATTCTTCAATATCGCACGCTTAGTAAATTACAAAACACCTACTTGGACAAGCTCGGCGCGTTAATCAACACACGCACCGGCCGGGTACACGCCTCATTCAACCAGACCATCACCGCCACGGGACGCCTTAGCTCCAGCGCCCCCAATTTGCAAAATATCCCCATCCGTACCGAGCTCGGCAGGAAAATCCGCGCAGCTTTTATTCCAGGGAACAAAACCGATTGCATCCTCAGCGCAGACTATTCACAAATCGAGCTGCGTCTGCTGGCACATTTTTCAAAAGACAAGGCCCTGATGGCCGCCTTCGCCGCCGACCAGGACATTCACCGCTTCGTCGCCTCGCAGATTTATGGTGTCTCCCTCGAAGATGTAACCGGCGAAATGCGCTCAAGCTGCAAGGCGGTCAATTTCGGTATCATTTACGGCCAGGGTGCGTTCGGACTATCGCGGTCGATTGGAATAAGCCAGGCCGAGGCCAAAAAGTTTATTAACGACTATTTTGCCCGCTACGCTTCAATCCGCAAATTTCTGGACTCTTGTGTTACTGCGGCGGAACGTACCGGCTATGCCGAGACTATTCTGCATCGCCGACGAAAAATCGCGAATCTGGCCAGCAAAAATGCCAACAAGCGTGCACAGGCCCGCCGTCTGGCAATCAATACCGTCGTTCAGGGCTCCGCCGCGGATTTAATAAAAGTTGCTATGCTCAACATCCAGCGGAAAATTGAAGCAGAATACAGGGACGTAAAATTGATTCTTCAAATCCACGATGAGCTTGTTTTCGAGCTGCCCGCCGGCGAAGCCGACAAACATGCAAAATGGGTCGCTCAAGAGATGACCGGCGCTATGAAGCTCGATGTCCCGCTGAAAGTTGATATAACCCACGGCCCAAGCTGGCTAAGCGATAAGTAGGCAACTTGAGGCTCGAATCGGCTGCCAGCGTTCGAGTAGCAGAAGGTCAATCGAGAGGTCGATAACGGATTTTCATAACCTTTAGACGCTTTGTGTGGTGGCGGAGCCGATTTAGGAAGTCGTCATAATCCTTCGAAGACTTCGGAGACCATCCGACCTCGGCCAGCGCAGCGGCACGTGGGTAGGCCATATATTCAAGATGTTGCGGAGTGGAGATATATTC
>CAZWKM010000384.1:0-2340 GCA_964634165.1 uncultured Pirellulales bacterium
TAATTTCCCTTATTTTACCATTTAACCCGATTCCAGTCAAGTCCGGCGGCGATACGGCAAGGGCTTTTGCAGTTACGCCGGCCCTTTACCGGCTCAAGGCGGCGTTTGTCGGGAAATCTCCAGTAGCTGGCCGAACCTGCTTGCAGAAGGACTTATCACCGCTCGCTTCGACTAACATTATTACAAATCCATATCCAGTGCTTCGGTCCGGCGTTTACAGGCTTTGTTGTCGGTTCTTGCATATGTGATTGGTATCTTCGAGTTTGCGTGGTCGGTCTGGTCCTGGACAAATCTTAGGTCATCCTCAGATATTGTAGAGTCTAAGCCGATAAGTATGCCGTAGCATATGCGGGTACAGGTTGCCGATTCTTTTGGACTTCTTAAGTGGTGCCATGCTTACCCTCTGGACAATGTCTTCTACCTGCGGGGGCTTTACGAATTGGTGCTGGCACGATCCAGAGCCCACTTTCAAACGACCCGTTCGATATATATGCGGAGAGGCCTCACCGATTTTAGTTCCCCTCGAAAACTCGGTGGTGAACTGAAGTTGCCGGACTTTTGAATAGAAGTCTCTACGAATGACGGCCAAGCAGTCATTTTCAGTAGTCCTTAAATCCTTTCATCCAATCCGGCCATTCAGGCAGCGGGCCAAACAGACTATACTCTTTGTGCCATTTCAGATTCCACAGACCTTTCAGTCCAATGCGTTGAACTGAAAGATCGAAAAAGCAAACGTTAACCGCACCGTTATGCCGATTGACACAAAAACGACCAAAGTCTGTATTGTATCTTTGTTCCTCATCTGGGGGAGCGGGTCGGGATCGGTTGGTCACGGCCCCGCCCCATCGCCAGCCTTCCAGAAACATCGGAATCCTGAAACAGTTTTTTTGATCAATTCGTCTCCAAGACCTTCTGTCAGCATTCTGCCACTCATAAACATTCGTTACACCGGGAAGCAGATCGTAACACCAGTTGTTAATAGAATAGCTGTTTTTTTGTACCACGCCGCGAATGGTTGTGGACCAGGCCAACCCGGCGGGATGAAGCTCGCCTTCCTGAATGGTCTTCGTAGCCACAGGACAAAGCGCTATTTCTTCACCGCCTCTTTCATAGTATGGCCTTAGCGACACAATCCAGGTTCCGTCGCCGGGTTCTTTATCTTGGTATTTCCAAACCATAAACTTGCCATCGTTGTCATTTACGTACAACGAGAAATAGAGGCCCCATTGGCGCAGGTTGGACTGACAGACAACCGCCCTCGCTTGCTTCTTTACCCGCTGTAATGCCGGCAACAATATCGCCATCAATATTGCAATAATGGCAATCACCACCAAAAGTTCTACTAACGTAAAACCTCTTCGTTTGCCCATAATGATACTCATTTTTTACCAGCGTTTTGCTGTTGTCCACCGATAAGATGCGCAAAACCGGCTTTCTGTTCCGTTAATTTTGCATTTTTCCCATTATGTTAAGCGTACTTTGCCAGAAACAATAGTATAACTTAAATCTGATTTTCCTGCAATATTAAAATCCGGATTGTAAAGTATCAGGTGCGGCTGCCGTTTGTGGGTAGATTTTCATATTTTTGACAGCTTTTTCTCTCATAATTTCCCTTATTTTACCATTTAACCCGATTCCAGTCAAGTCCGGCGGCGATACCGCAAGAGCTTTTGCAGTTACGCCAGGTCTTTACCGGCTCAAGGCGGCGTTTGTCAGGGAATCTCGAGTAGCTGGCCGAACCTGCTTGCAGAAGAACCTATCACCGCTCGGTTCGACTAACTGCGGGTAAATTGGGCGTGTGCGGAGCGCATAAAAAAGCCGGAGTCTTTAACAACTCCGGCTTTTGCGAGACAGCATTTCATTTAGAAGATATACTGCAAACTTATAAAAATCCCTACTGCCTCACCAAAACCAAGACATTAGTAAGAAGAAAAGAACAAACAAATCTTATTACACTCGTAATTATAACCCCCTCACTGACTTTTGCAAGCATTTTTTCGAAATTTTTTCAAGTTTTTTCAAATTTTTTTAATTGGCCTGCTCATTTCCCCGTTTTTGGGCTCTCAGGGCCGATATCGGCCTCAGGGGGTGGGGCGGCGGCGGTGATAATCTTAAGAAAAAAAGGCCTCCAACGAACAGAAATTTGGCTTGCCGGCCTCGGAAAGTTCTATTCGCCTGACTTTGCTGATTCTTGTTCGCCTGATTGGCCCTTTACAGGTGCGACGCAATAAATGTAAATAAGGGGTTTGTCGCCGGTATTTTTGACGTCGTGGACGGTGTGCGGCGGTATGTAGGATATTTTCCCTTCGGCGACCTGGAGAGAATCTTTTTCCCCAATTA
>CAZWKM010000385.1:0-2331 GCA_964634165.1 uncultured Pirellulales bacterium
CGCCGGTGGTGGCAACAGACGGCACTGTATACCAGACGCTGCTGTATGATGCCAACCTCTATGCAATCGACGCGAACAACGGAGACATAATCTGGACAACGAACTTGTCGGATACTGACTCAAACTGGTTCGAGCCGTATTATGTCAGCGATGGCCCTTTCTCACAAAATAAACGATATAATGTGAGCAATTCCGGCTGGTCTGAGCCGGCTTTGGGGCCTGATGGCACAATTTATGTAAGCTACGACGACCCGTATCTTCGAGCTGTCGACCCAAATGGCAGTATCAAGTGGGTAACGCAGCTGGGAATGATGGGCGGCTTTACATTAGCTGTTGGCAGTGATGGGCTTATCTACGCGGCCAGTGATGATGGCTACCTTTGTGCGGTCAATTCCGATGGTGAAGAAATCGCTCGATTCGAGGGTTATGGCTGGCTGAGCTTTCCCGTAATAGCAGGGGATAATACAATCATTGTCAGCGATGCAAACAATACGGTATGGGCAATTGGAGGTGACGACTGCGAAGAGCAGATACCTGTTTTGCATCGGCCGCAGGACTTAAATACTGACTGGGCCGTGAACTTTCTCGACTTTGCCCTGCTGGCAGCCGACTGGCTCGAATGCACGGACAGAGAAATATATCCATACGAGACGGAACCTCGCTGCGATTACACCGGCGACGAAATCTACATTACGGCCGACGTAGATAGAAATTTATACGTCGATTTGGATGACATTGCAGCACTGGCGAATCGATGGCTAAATGGGGAGTAAGGAAATTATGGAACCGAAAGCTACTTTTACGAAAAAAGATGCCTTGGTCGTTCTGGGCTGTGGTGTTTTTCTGCTGGCCAATCTTGGCGCTATTAGCGGCGGCGGCGCCCGCAGGCGGGCAAAAGAGATGGTCTGCCTTTCAAACCTGCGCCAATGGGGCGTCGTATTTCAGATGTTCTTGGCCGATAACGAAGGCAAGTTCAGCGGCGGGGAAGAAGGCCCAGATGGTTTTGTAGAACATATATGGATGAATTACCTTAAGCCGTACTTCAAAAACTATGATATATGCCTCTGCCCGACTACCACGAAGACCTGGTGTGATGGGTTCTTCGAGGGTGGTTCTGGTACGTTCGTGGCCTGGGACTTCAGTTGTCGAGATTTTCCTGACGGGTTTGACTATTATGGGGGTTCTTACGGCAGCTATGGCAAAAATTCATGGTGCTCCCAATGGGAGCATGGCCTTGACCCTACGGACGGTGGCTGGAATTGGAAAACCATTGATAGTGTCACGGGTGGGCATAGAGTACCGCTGCTCTTGGGTTGTATCTTCCTTGGTGGCTTTCCAACGGAGTATGATGAGCCTCCGGCATATGAGGGTCAGACTTTTTGGTCGGGGGGAGCAGGTGAAATGAACCGTTTCTGCATGAACCGGCACAACGGGTATGTCAACGGCCTGTTTCTGGATTGGTCTGCCCGAAAGATAGGCCTTAAGGAGTTGTGGAAGCTTAAGTGGCATCGGGAGTTTGACGTAGACGGCCCGTGGACGATAGCTGGCTTTGCTGGCAA
This sequence comes from uncultured Pirellulales bacterium, assembly GCA_964634165.1. Lineage (GTDB taxonomy): Bacteria > Planctomycetota > Phycisphaerae > Sedimentisphaerales > Anaerobacaceae > JAUVYQ01. Next base: position 1,560 of record CAZWKM010000385.1, read on the forward strand.
CGAGGCCGCTTGTGCGGCCGCCTGGGATGAAGCGGCGCCCTGGATGAGCGATTTTCCGGAGTACTGAGGAACATCGGTCGGAGTGGATGAGAAATTTTAAGAACTACTGAAATTAGCCCTCTGGCAGTCTGCCCCACACCGTTCTTGTCGCACTGGCGAATCGATGGCTAAATGGGGAGTAAGGAAATTATGGAACCGAAAACGGCTTTTACGAAAAAGGACCTTGTCGTCATTCTAAGCTGTGTTGTTTTTCTGCTGGCCAATCTTGGTGCTATTAGCGGCGGCGGCGCCCGCAGGCGGGCCAAAGAGATGGTATGCCTTTCAAACCTGCTTCAATGGGGCATCGTATTTCAGATGTACCTGGACGATAACGACGGCAAATTCAGCGGCGGGGAAGAAACTGAAGACGGCTTTGTAGAATATATATGGATATATAACCTCAAGCCGTACTTCGAAACCTATGATTTTTGCCTCTGCCCGACTACCGCGAAGACCTGGTGTGATGGAGTCACCGGTCCGTTTGTAGCCTGGGACTTTCGGTGTAGGAATGAATTGGAACTTCCTGACGAGTGGTATCCGTATTATGGGGACAGTTACGGCAGCTATGGCAAAAATTCATGGTGTTCCCAATGGGAGCATGGCGCTTGTGCAACGGGAGGTCAAAGCTGCAATTGGCTAACTTTTGACAGTGTCAAAGGTGGGAACAGAGTACCGGTGCTCCTGGATGAACAGTGGCTGGGAGGCTTTCCAACGCCTGAGGATTACCCTCCGG
>CAZWKM010000386.1:0-2320 GCA_964634165.1 uncultured Pirellulales bacterium
ACATAATATTCGTCGACGCCCTGGGCCAGCCCATCGGCAACGCTACCGTCAAGTACTTTGCTGTCAACGAATTCGGAGAGGAAGTTCCATCGGGCCTGGTGCAGCTTGCGGAAGATGGAACCCCGAAGAGCCCTCTCCCGAGCGGCTACCACTCCAAACATGTTGTGCTTACACATCCGGATTACGGCACCGGCGAAGTTGTCCGCCATTATTACGGACAGCAGCCAAACGAAATAGTCTATATCACCCCATTGGTTCGCAGAGGCAGTCCTGAGGCGGCTCGCAGCATTCGCGGCTTTGTGCTCAACGACGCCAACAAACCCGTGCCCGGCGTGAGTATGACCTGCAGCGACGCTAAAGGACCCAACAGACTCACCATCAGAGCCATTAGAGCGGTTACGGTCATCACCGACGAACATGGCTGGTTTCAAATGTATCTGCCGCTCAATCCAAGAGCTGTCGCCTACGAGATGCCGCCGGGCTGCAGATACCGTGTGGCCGTCAAACCGCCCAGGCAGTCACTCCTTGTACCCGACGTTCTGGACGTAAGCAACGATGAGCAAGCTACGCTCGTCTTGGTATCCGACATGCCGGCCAGAACGCTCATCTTTGAAGACGCCAACGGCCCAATTACAGACCCTAAAAAACTCAGAGGTATCCACTTGTGGCTGAGGCTGCCCGGGTCGGCAAGGAATATGTACTTCGAATATGGTGAGCTTAAGCAGGCAAGAAAGCTGCCGCTTGGTGTGTTTGAACCATGGATGAGTTACAAGGTGCGCGACTACCGTTTCAACACGATGGAGGTGACAGAAGAAAGCCCCCGTGAGCTGCATTTTGTCCTGCAGCGGCGTGAAACGCAGGAGAGTATTGTGTTCACCGGAGAGGTAATAAACGGAAGAACAGGCCAGGCGGTTGGCGATGTATTTGTCATCTGGGCCGATTCTACTGCACAGGACCTTTCTGCTATAACCGGGGATCAATGGGACAGGATTCACGAACTGGGCCCCGCCCCTACGCTCAAGGACCCGGCTCTAAAGCCTGTCGGACTAATTAGACCGTTCTTTGCTGTCGCACGGACAGACGGAAACGGACGATTTGAAATGACCGCTAATGCGTCGCGGTTGCGCGATTTCGTCATCGCCTTTGAAAAGGACTACGTCTGCATTCCCCACTACCTCAATCGCGAGGAATTGAGCAATCTCAGAGAATCGGTAACGGTGGACGTAGGCACGTTAAGACTGTACCCGAGTGCCACCGTCCTTATCAGACCGCTCATAGAGGAACCGCCGGTCCGCATTCGGGCAAAATGGAGGATTGAGACTGACAATAGCTACGGCTGGTTGAGGAATCTTAATGATGATTATCGCTCGGCCAGACAGTTTTTGATAAATCACTACCTCGTGCCTAACAAGGTCAATACAATGCACATACCCGCCGGAGTGGACGTGAAAATCCAGCTCGAGGTCGTTACAAGTCTGACATGGGACCTGGGCCAGTGGGAACCGTTGCTGACCGAGGCGATAAACGCTTCTCAGGGCCAAAGGGTCGACCTGGGCAGATTTGAATTTACACCCAAGATAGCGCTCTACGTCGAGGTCCTTGACCCGAACGGCAAGGCTGTCGAAGGTGTTGCAGTGGAAAACTGGACTGGGCCGCACCAGTGCCAGAACTTCCTGACCGGTGCCGAAGGAATTGCCGAATTCCTGGTCGCACGCAGCCAGCAGGGCAAATTTACCGTCCGCTGTCATGATAGCCACTTGTCGCAAACCGTAGCATACCAGGCCAGCGGCCCGGCCGATGCCAATCGCGTCTACACGTTGCAGCTTTCGGAAGAGATGATGCAGGCGCTTTTCGGAAACAAGACAGAATAGCCGGGTAAGGTGTGCAACTTGTTTGCACACGCTGAATCATTCAATAAATCCAAACCCGCACTTCCCGTATTTCAATTGATAATTGGTCCTTTCGACTGCGCTATTTATGTGCTTATAAAGCACTTTTTTTGCCTTTTTTTCGTCCCTTTTGTACTACTCTGCGAAGTACTCGCTACGTAGCACGAGTGCATTTTGTCCTTTTTCGTGCCTATTCTCTCTAAAAAGAAAAGACTCTTCTCTGGCTTCACCAACGCTGACAACGTCAGCAACTTAGACAAACTCCGCAAACCGAACGCACAAGCTCGCTTGGAGTACGGCTGCGAGTTTGTATAAACAAGGCCGTCCACACCACGGCCGGTGAAGCCAACCTCTCTGTGACCTCTTTGGCTCAATTCTTCGTGTTCTTCGTGCCTTCGTGGTCAAAGCCCTCCGCGTAATTTATGCCATAG